>NZ_QOZT01000018.1:0-51442 GCF_003345135.1 Acidovorax sp. BoFeN1 | reverse complement strand
TGGCGACAACGTGTCGATCACTGTGAAGCTGATCAACCCCATCGCCATGGAAGAAGGCCTGCGTTTCGCCATCCGTGAAGGCGGCCGCACCGTGGGCGCTGGCGTCGTGGCCAAGATCATTGCTTAAAGCGTGTTCATAGGGGTATAGCTCAATTGGCAGAGCGTCGGTCTCCAAAACCGAAGGTTGTAGGTTCGATTCCTACTGCCCCTGCCACTTGAATGTGGTCAAAAAAGCCCGCCATGAATTGGCGGGCTTCGGCGTCTTAGGCGACGCCAGAAATCGAAGCAGGAATTTTACACATGGCCACTACACAAGTTGAAACCGTCAATACCGGGGCGGACAAGGCCAAGCTCGCTGCGGCCGTGGCTTTGGTCATTGCTTCCGTGGCGGGCTTTTATTTGCTGGGCAAGCAAGGTCCGATCGTGCAATGGGCTGCGTTGCTGGTGGGCCTCGTTGTTGCTGCGGCCGTATTTCTGGTTTCTGAATCAGGGCGGCAGTTTGTCGCCTTCGCTCGTGATGCTTGGCGTGAAGTCAAAAAGGTGGTGTGGCCTACGCGCAAAGAAACCGTTCAGATGACGGCTTATGTGTTTGCATTTGTCGTGATCATGGCGCTGTTCTTGTGGTTGACCGACAAGACCCTTGAGTGGGTGTTTTACGACCTGATTCTGGGCTGGAGAAAATCATGACAAGCGTTGTGGAGTTGGCTGGGGCAGATGCCCCTGGTGGGGCTGCATCCTCCAATCCTGATTTGCGCTGGTACATTGTCCACGCTTATTCTGGTATGGAAAAAGCAGTTGAGCGCAACATCCTCGAGCGCATTGCCCGCTCCGGAATGCAGGATAAGTTTGGTCGCATTTTGGTGCCCACCGAAGAGGTGGTCGAGATGAAGAACGGCCAGCGCAAAACAACGGAGCGTCGGCTTTTCCCTGGTTATGTGTTCGTCGAGATGGTCATGGATGATGACACTTGGCACTTGGTCAAGCACACCAACAAGGTCACTGGATTTGTCGGTGGCGCGAAGAATCGCCCCGCTCCCATCTCTGAAGAAGAGGTGCAGAAAATCGTCAGCCAGATGCAGGAAGGCACTGACAAGCCCCGGCACAAGGTCGAGTTCATGGCGGGTGAGTTGGTTCGGGTCAAGGAGGGCCCTTTCACGGATTTCAATGGATCGGTGGAAGAGGTGAATTACGAGAAGAGCCGAGTGCGCGTTTCCGTGATGATTTTCGGTCGCTCCACGCCGGTGGAGTTAGAGTTTTCGCAGGTCGAAAAAACCTGATTTGTTGAATTTTTGGGCATCACACTTTTCGACTCGGTGTGAATGCAATTTGTGAGTCGTTAGCCCCGGGGAGCCTATTCTTGCGTCAGCAAGTTCGGCGTTATTACCCGCAAGGAGAAAACCATGGCGAAAAAAATCGTCGGTTTTATCAAGCTGCAAGTACCAGCTGGTAAGGCCAATCCATCCCCACCCATTGGCCCTGCGCTCGGTCAGCGCGGCCTCAACATCATGGAGTTCTGCAAGGCATTCAATGCGCAGACCCAAGGTGTCGAGCCCGGCCTGCCGCTGCCGGTGGTCATTACGGCCTTTGCTGACAAGAGCTTCACCTTCATCATCAAGACGCCGCCTGCGACGGTTTTGATCAAGAAGGCCATCAAGCTGGAAAAAGGTTCACCAAACGCCCTGAGCACCAAGGTCGGCAAGATCACTCGCGCACAGCTCGAGGAAATCGCCAAGACCAAGTTCAAAGACATGAATGCCGCCAATGTGGACGCTGCTGTCCGCACATTGGCTGGCTCTGCACGCTCCATGGGCGTGACGGTGGAGGGTTTGTAAATGGCCAAGCTGACAAAAAAACAAAAAGCCCAGCAGGGTAAAGTGGACAGCACCAAGCTGTACGCATTCGCTGAAGCCATCGTGATCGTCAAGGATGCGGCGACCGCCAAGTTCGACGAGTCTATTGATGTGGCAGTGCAGTTGGGTATCGACGCCAAGAAGTCCGACCAGGTTGTGCGTGGCGCCGTGGTGCTGCCCAACGGCACTGGCAAGACCACCCGCGTGGCGGTGTTTGCGCAAGGTGCCAAGGCTGATGAAGCCAAGGCCGCTGGTGCTGACATCGTAGGCATGGACGACCTGGCCGCCATGGTGAAGGCTGGCGACATGCCTTTCGATGTGGTGATTGCTGCTCCGGACGCTATGCGCGTTGTGGGTACCTTGGGTCAGATTCTGGGTCCACGTGGCCTGATGCCAAACCCCAAGGTCGGAACTGTGACCCCTGACGTCGCCACGGCTGTGAAGAACGCCAAGGCTGGTCAGGTGCAATTCCGTGTTGACAAGGCTGGTATCGTGCACAGCACGATCGGTCGCCGTTCGTTCGACAACGACAAACTGCAAGGCAATCTGGCAGCTCTGATCGACGCGCTGTCCAAGGCCAAGCCCGCAACCAGCAAGGGCGTGTACCTGCGCAAGGTGGCAGTGTCCTCCACGATGGGACTTGGCGTCCGCGTGGATACACAGACCATCGCAGCGTAATCGCAAAAAATCTTCGGGCCGGCCCTCGGGTGGGCCTGATGTGGTGGGCTGGGGCTGCTTCGGGAGCCGCAGGCCATCCAAGACCGTTGGTGCGCGACGTTGTCGCGCTTAAAGCCAGACAAGGCGCCAACGCAGATGGCGATCCCGCTGCAGATGGAAATTTTCCTAAACAGTTGGTCGCTGCAACAAGAGCGCGCACGAGGCATTCTGCCGAGTGCGCATTTTAAGGAGTAGACCTTGAGTCTTAATCGCAGTGAGAAAGAAGCGGTCATCAGTGAAGTGACCAGCCTCGCCGCTAAAGCTCAAACGCTTGTGATCTCGGAATACCGTGGCATCACGGTCGCCGACATGACCAAACTGCGTGCCGATGCTCGCAGCAAAGGTGTCAGCTTGAGTGTTTTGAAGAACACTTTGGCTCGCCGTGCTGTAGCTGGAACCGGGTTTGACGTGGTGGCTGACCAGATGACTGGTCCGTTGATCTATGGCTTCTCTGAAGACGCAGTGGCCGCTGCCAAGGTGGTGGCCGACTTCGCAAAAACCAACGACAAGTTGGTGATTCGCGCAGGCGCTTTCGGGGGTAAGGCTTTGGACGTTAATGGCGTCAAACAACTGGCCAACATTCCTTCCAAGGAAGTGTTGCTGGCACAGGTGTGTGGCTTGCTCATGTCCCCCATGTCGCGTACGGCCGTTGTGCTGGGCGCGCTGGCGGCAAAGAAAAGCGAAGGCGCTGCCGAGCAGGCAGCCGAACCTGTCGCGGCTTAAGCGCCCGACAGTTAACCAACAAATTTGTTAGGAAATCAAAATGGCATTCGACAAAGACGCATTTTTGACCGCGCTGGACAGCATGACGGTTCTGGAACTCAATGAGCTGGTAAAAGCCATTGAAGAGAAGTTTGGTGTGAGCGCTGCCGCTATGGCCGCTCCTGCTGCTGGTGGCGGCGGCGCTGCTGCTGCTGCCGAAGAGCAGACCGAATTCAACGTTGTGCTGCTCGAAGCTGGCGCCAACAAGGTGTCCGTCATCAAGGCAGTTCGCGAAATCACCGGCCTGGGCCTCAAGGAAGCCAAGGACTTGGTGGATGGCGCTCCGAAGAACGTCAAGGAAGCTATTGCCAAGGCTGATGCCGAAGCAGCAGTCAAGAAGCTGGTGGAAGCTGGCGCCAAGGCTGAACTGAAGTAATTCAGTCTCCTTCAAGGGCTGGAGTGCTCCTATCGGGCCTCCAGCCTTTGGTGCTTTCAGAGTGCACCCGAAAACCAGATTGAACGGTTTCCCGAAGACACAAGGTCGACGGAAAACGAGCAGCAGATTTTCGAGTGTCTTCTGACAACCCCGACAGCAGAAGACGCCTTGGTTCGGGTGATGTGCAACGCATCACCGTCCGCCATGGTTGGTAGTGGCCAACCGCCAAGCCCGTAAGGACGTATCTCCTTGCGGGTCAGTCGTCGAAGACCCAGGACTCATGTCTTTGCCCGGAGATCTCATGGCCTATTCCTACACCGAACGCAAGCGAATTCGCAAAAGTTTCGGCACCCGCGATAGCGTGCTCGAAGTTCCTTATCTGCTGCAGATGCAGAAGGACGCATACACCGCTTTCCTGCAGGCTGATAAAGCACCCCAGAAAAGAACCATCGAAGGCCTTCAGGCTGCATTCGACGCTGCCTTTCCTATCGTCTCCCACAACGGTTTTGTGGAGATGAAGTTCATCGAGTACAACCTTGCCAAACCCGCATTCGATGTGCGTGAATGCCAGACACGCGGTCTGACTTTTGCGTCCGCTGTCCGGGCCAAGGTTCAGTTGATCATTTATGACCGCGAGTCCTCAACCTCGCAGTCCAAGGTGGTCAAGGAAGTGAAGGAGCAAGAGGTGTACATGGGCGAAGTGCCGCTCATGACCGAAAAAGGCTCGTTCATCATCAATGGCACCGAGCGCGTGATCGTCTCGCAGCTGCACCGTTCGCCCGGTGTGTTCTTCGAGCACGACAAGGGCAAGACCCACAGTTCGGGCAAGTTGCTGTTTTCGGCGCGCATCATTCCGTACCGCGGATCGTGGCTCGATTTCGAGTTCGATCCCAAGGACATCTTGTATTTCCGGGTTGACCGTCGTCGCAAGATGCCGGTCACCATCCTGCTGAAGGCCATCGGCCTGAACCCCGAATCGATCCTGGCGAACTTCTTCGTCAACGACAACTTCCGCCTGATGGACAGCGGCGCACAAATGGAGTTTGTGTCCGAGCGTCTGCGTGGCGAAGTGGCCCGTTTTGACATTACCGACAAATCCGGCAAAGTGGTCGTGGCCAAGGACAAGCGTGTCACCGCACGCCACACGCGCGAACTCGAGCAGTCGGGCACCACGCACATCAGCGTGCCGGAAGACTTCCTGATCGGCCGCGTCGTGGCCCGCAACATCGTGGATGCGGACACTGGCGAAATCATTGCCAAGGCGAATGAAGAGTTGACCGAAGCACTGCTCAAAAAGCTGCGCAGCTCGGGTGTACAGGATGTCCAATGCATCTACACCAATGAACTAGATCAGGGTGCGTACATGTCGCAGACCCTGCGCATCGACGAGACGGTGGACGAATTCGCTGCCCGCGTGGCCATCTACCGCATGATGCGTCCTGGCGAGCCGCCTACGGAAGACGCTGTACAGGCCCTGTTCCAGCGCCTGTTCTACAACCCCGACACTTACGACCTGTCGCGCGTGGGCCGCATGAAGTTCAACGCCAAGATCGGTCGCGGCGAGTCCACCGGTCCCATGGTGCTGTCCAACGAGGACATCCTGGCCGTGGTCAAGATCCTGGTGGATCTGCGCAATGGCAATGGCGAAGTCGATGACATTGATCACCTGGGCAACCGCCGCGTGCGTTGCGTGGGTGAACTGGCCGAAAACCAGTACCGCACCGGTTTGGCTCGTATTGAAAAGGCTGTGAAAGAACGTCTGGGCCAGGCAGAGCAAGAGCCGCTCATGCCTCACGATCTGATCAACAGCAAGCCCATCTCGGCCGCACTGAAGGAGTTCTTCGGTGCCTCGCAGCTGTCGCAGTTCATGGACCAGACCAACCCGTTGGCTGAAATCACGCACAAGCGCCGCGTGTCTGCCCTGGGCCCAGGTGGTCTGACGCGGGAACGTGCAGGCTTTGAAGTGCGTGACGTGCACGTGACCCACTACGGACGCGTGTGCCCTATCGAAACGCCAGAAGGTCCAAACATTGGTCTGATCAACTCGCTGGCACTGTATGCGCGTCTGAACGAATACGGTTTCATTGAAACCCCGTATCGCCGCGTGGTGGATGGCAAGGTCACCAACGACATCGATTACCTCTCGGCCATCGAAGAAGGCAAGTACGTGATCGCGCAGGCCAATGCCGTGCTCGACAAGGACGGCCGTCTGACGGGTGAGCTGGTGTCTGCTCGCGAAAAGGGTGAATCCATTTTGTGTGGTGCCGACCGCGTGCAATACATGGACGTGTCGCCTGCGCAGATCGTGTCGGTTGCTGCCTCGCTGGTTCCGTTCCTGGAGCACGACGATGCAAACCGCGCACTGATGGGCGCCAACATGTCCCGCCAGGCTGTACCTGTGCTGCGCCCTGAAAAGCCGCTGGTTGGCACGGGCATCGAGCGCGTGGCTGCTGTCGATTCTGGCACTGTGGTCACCGCAACCCGTGGCGGCATCGTGGATTACGTCGATGCGACGCGTATCGTGGTTCGTGTCAATGACGCAGAAGCACTGGCGGGTGAAGTCGGTGTGGACATATACAACCTCATCAAGTACCAGCGTTCCAACCAGAACACCAACATTCACCAGCGTCCCATCGTCAAGAAGGGCGACAAGCTGGTCAAGGGCGACGTGATTGCCGACGGCGCATCGACGGACTTTGGCGAAATCGCCATTGGCCAGAACATGCTGATCGCGTTCATGCCCTGGAACGGCTACAACTTTGAAGATTCGATCCTGATCTCCGAACGCGTGGTCTCCGAAGACCGCTACACCTCGATCCACATCGAGGAGCTGGTGGTCATGGCGCGCGACACCAAGCTGGGCGCCGAAGAAATCACGCGCGATATCCCGAACCTGAGCGAACAGCAACTGAACCGTTTGGACGAGTCCGGCATCATCTACGTGGGTGCCGAAGTGCAGCCCGGCGATACGCTGGTGGGCAAGGTCACGCCCAAGGGCGAGACCACGCTCACGCCTGAAGAGAAGCTGCTGCGCGCGATCTTCGGCGAGAAGGCCTCCGACGTGAAGGACACCTCGCTGCGCGTGGACCAGGGCTCGCAAGGCACCGTGATCGACGTGCAGGTGTTTACCCGCGAAGGCATTCAGCGCGACAAGCGCGCCCAGCAGATCATCGACGATGAGCTCAAGCGCTTCCGCCTTGACCTGAATGACCAGCTGCGTATCGTGGAGGCCGACGCCTTTGATCGTATCGAAAAGCTGCTGAATGGCCGTGTTGCCAACGGCGGCCCGCAGAAGCTGGCCAAGGGTACGAAGATCGACAAGGCCTATCTGGCCTCGGTCGAGAAGTTCCACTGGTTCGACATTCGCCCTGCAGAAGACGAAGTTGCCACGCAGCTCGAATCCATCAAGAATTCGCTGGAGCAGACGCGCCACAGCTTCGACTTGGCTTTTGAAGAAAAGCGCAAGAAGCTCACGCAAGGTGATGAGCTACCCGCTGGCGTGCTCAAGATGGTCAAGGTGTACCTGGCCGTCAAGCGCCGCCTGCAGCCTGGTGACAAGATGGCAGGCCGCCACGGTAACAAGGGTGTGGTGTCCAAGATCGTTCCCGTCGAAGACATGCCTTACATGGCCGACGGCACCCCTGCCGACATCGTTCTGAACCCGCTGGGCGTGCCATCGCGGATGAACATTGGTCAGGTGCTGGAAGTTCACCTGGGCTGGGCCGGCAAGGGCATTGGCCAGCGCATCGGCAACATGCTGCAGGAGCAGGCCAAGGCCGCTGAAGTGCGCAAGTTCCTCGAAGAGGTGTACAACTCGCGCGGCCGCACGGAAGACCTCTCGCTGCTCAGCGATGACGACGTGATGGCCATGGCGGCCAACCTGACCAACGGTGTGCCCTATGCGACGCCCGTGTTCGATGGTGCTTCGGAAGAAGAAATCAAGGACATGCTCAAGATCGCCTACCCGGACGATATCGCCGAGCGCAAGGGCCTCACGCCCACCCGCACGCAGGCTTACCTGTTTGACGGCCGCACGGGCGAGCGCTTTGAGCGCCCGACCACCATTGGCTACATGCACTACCTGAAGCTGCACCACCTGGTGGACGACAAGATGCACGCGCGCTCCACCGGTCCTTACTCGCTCGTCACGCAGCAACCGCTGGGCGGCAAGGCCCAGTTCGGCGGCCAGCGTTTCGGTGAAATGGAAGTGTGGGCGCTGGAAGCTTACGGCGCCGCCTACGTGCTGCAGGAAATGCTGACCGTGAAGTCCGACGACGTGGTGGGCCGTACCAAGGTGTACGAATCCATCGTCAAGGGCGAACACGCCATCGAAGCCGGCATGCCGGAATCGTTCAATGTGCTGGTCAAGGAAATTCGTTCCCTGGGCCTGGACATCGAACTCGAACGCTCCTGAACAGGATCGGGATTATTAAAAAAGTGAGCTGCTGGCGCTGATTGATAGAGGCTTTGCATGTGTTTTTGCATGCAAAGCACCATGTATCAAGCGCTGGCAGCTATGATTTTTGACGAAAAGGAAAGAGTCACATGAAATCGCTACTCGACCTGTTCAAGCAATTTACGCCGGATGAGCACTTTGATGCCATCCGCATCGGCATGGCCTCGCCCGAGAAGATCCGTTCGTGGTCCTTCGGTGAAGTGAAGAAGCCTGAAACCATCAACTACCGCACGTTCAAGCCCGAACGCGACGGTCTGTTCTGCGCCAAGATTTTTGGTCCCATCAAGGACTACGAATGCCTGTGCGGCAAGTACAAGCGCCTGAAGCACCGCGGCGTGATCTGCGAGAAGTGCGGCGTTGAAGTCACGCAGACCAAGGTGCGCCGCGAGCGCATGGGCCACATCGATCTGGCCGCGCCTTGCGCTCACATCTGGTTCCTGAAGTCGCTGCCTTCGCGTCTGGGCCTGGTGCTCGACATGACGCTGCGCGACATCGAACGCGTGCTGTACTTTGAAGCCTACGTGGTGACCGACCCCGGCATGACCCCGCTGAAGAAGTTCAGCATCATGAGCGAGGACGACTACGACGCCAAGCGCAAGGAATACGGCGACGAGTTCATCGCCAAGATGGGCGCTGAAGGTATCAAGGACCTGCTGGAATCCATCGACATCGACATGTCGATCGAACGCCTGCGCGGCGACCTGACCGGCTCTGAAGTCAAGGTCAAGAAGAACGCCAAGCGCCTGAAGGTGCTCGAGGCATTCAAGAAGTCCGGCATCAAGCCCGAGTGGATGGTGCTCGAAGTGCTGCCCGTGCTGCCACCGGACCTGCGTCCGCTGGTGCCGCTGGATGGCGGCCGCTTCGCGACCTCTGACCTGAACGACTTGTACCGCCGCGTCATCAACCGCAACTCGCGTCTGCGCCGCCTGCTGGAGCTGAAGGCCCCTGAAATCATCGCCCGCAACGAAAAGCGGATGCTGCAAGAGGCTGTCGACTCGTTGTTGGACAACGGCCGCCGTGGCAAGGCCATGACGGGTGCCAACAAGCGTGCCCTGAAGTCCCTGGCCGACATGATCAAGGGCAAGTCGGGTCGTTTCCGCCAGAACTTGCTGGGCAAGCGCGTGGACTACTCCGGCCGTTCCGTGATTACCGTGGGCCCAACGCTCAAGCTGCACCAGTGCGGTCTGCCCAAGCTGATGGCGCTGGAGCTGTTCAAGCCTTTCATCTTCTCGCGCCTCGAAGCCATGGGCATCGCGACGACGATCAAGGCCGCCAAGAAGGAAGTCGAATCCGGCACACCCGTGGTGTGGGACATCCTGGAAGAGGTCATCAAGGAACACCCCGTGATGCTCAACCGTGCGCCTACGCTGCACCGTTTGGGCATCCAGGCCTTTGAGCCCATCCTGATCGAAGGCAAGGCCATCCAGCTGCACCCCCTCGTTTGCGCGGCCTTCAACGCCGACTTCGACGGTGACCAGATGGCTGTTCACGTGCCGCTGTCGGTGGAAGCGCAGATGGAAGCCCGCACGCTGATGCTGGCCTCCAACAACGTGCTGTTCCCCGCGTCGGGCGAGCCTTCCATCGTTCCCTCGCAGGACGTGGTGCTGGGCCTGTACTACGCCACCCGCGACCGTATCAACGGCAAGGGCGAAGGCCTTGTGTTTGCCGACACCGGTGAAGTGCAGCGTGCTCTGGATGCAGGCCAGGTCGAACTGGCTGCCCGGATCACCGTGCGTATGACCGAGTGGAGCAAGAACAAGGAAACCGGCGAATTCGAACCCGCGACCTCGCTGGTGGAAACCACCGTGGGCCGCGCACTGCTGTCGGAGATCCTTCCCAAGGGCCTGCCGTTCTCCAACATGAACAAGGCGCTCAAGAAGAAGGAGATTTCCAAGCTCATCAACGTGTCCTTCCGCAAGTGCGGTCTGAAGGAAACGGTGGTGTTCGCCGACAAGCTGCTGCAAAACGGTTTCCGTCTGGCCACCCGCGCCGGTATTTCGATTGCCATCGACGACATGCTGGTGCCGCCCCAGAAAGCCGGCATCATCGAGCGCTCCGAGAAGGAAGTGAAAGAGATCGAGCAGCAATACGTGTCCGGTCTGGTCACCGCTGGTGAGCGCTACAACAAGGTGGTGGACATCTGGGGCAAGGCCGGTGACGAAGTTTCCAAGGTGATGATGGCCCGGCTCTCCAAGGAGCAGGTC
The DNA here is from genome assembly GCF_003345135.1 of Acidovorax sp. BoFeN1. Classification (NCBI taxonomy): domain Bacteria; kingdom Pseudomonadati; phylum Pseudomonadota; class Betaproteobacteria; order Burkholderiales; family Comamonadaceae; genus Acidovorax; species Acidovorax sp. BoFeN1. The sequence goes on along the minus strand of NZ_QOZT01000018.1, from coordinate 41,077 downwards.
ATTGACCGCCATGGAAACGAAGTCTCTCAGGAGTCCTTCAACTCCATCTACATGATGGCCGACTCCGGCGCTCGCGGTTCTGCTGCCCAGATCCGTCAAGTGGCCGGTATGCGGGGTCTGATGGCCAAGCCAGACGGCTCGATCATCGAAACGCCCATTACCGCGAACTTCCGCGAAGGTCTGAACGTGCTGGAGTACTTTATCTCCACCCACGGTGCCCGTAAGGGTCTGGCCGATACGGCGCTGAAGACGGCCAACTCGGGTTATCTGACCCGTCGTCTGGTGGACGTGACGCAGGATCTGGTCGTGACCGAAGAAGATTGCGGCACGGCCAACGGTTCGCTGATGCGCGCCATTGTCGAGGGCGGTGAAGTGATCGAATCGCTGCGCGACCGCATCCTGGGCCGCACGGCGGCGGAAGACGTGTTGCACCCCGAAAACCGTTCGGTGCTGGTCCAGGCGGGCGTCATGCTCGACGAAGACATCATCGAAGGGCTCGAAATCGCCGGTGTGGACGAGGTGAAGGTGCGCACGGCACTGACCTGCGAAACCCGCTACGGCCTGTGCGCCAAGTGCTATGGCCGCGACCTGGGCCGTGGCGGCCTGATCAACCTCGGCGAAGCCGTGGGTGTGATCGCTGCCCAGTCCATCGGCGAACCCGGCACCCAGCTGACCATGCGTACGTTCCACATTGGTGGTGCCGCTTCGCGTGCCGCCATCGCGTCGAGCGTGGAAGCCAAGTCCAACGGCGTGATCGGCTTCAACGCCACGATGCGCTATGTGAGCAACACCAAGGGCGAGTTGGTGGTGATTGCACGTTCGGGTGAGATCATCATCCAGGACGAGCATGGCCGCGAGCGTGAGCGCCACAAGGTGCCTTACGGCGCCACGTTGACGGTGAAGGCCGACCAGACCATCAAGGCTGGCACCATCCTGGCCAACTGGGATCCGCTGACGCGACCCATCATCACCGAGTTCGCGGGCACCGCGAAATTCGAGAATGTCGAAGAAGGCCTGACGGTGGCCAAGCAGGTCGACGAAGTGACCGGTCTGTCCACGTTGGTGGTGATTGATCCTAAGCGCCGTGGCGCCGCCAAGGTGGTGCGCCCGCAGGTGAAGCTGATCGATGCCCAGGGCAACGAGGTGAAGATCCCCGGCACCGACCACTCGGTGACCATCGGCTTCCAGGTGGGCGCTCTGATCCAGGTGCGCGACGGCCAGGACGTGGGCCCCGGCGAAGTGCTGGCGCGTATTCCGGTCGAAGGCCAGAAGACCCGCGACATTACCGGCGGTCTGCCCCGCGTGGCCGAGCTGTTCGAGGCCCGTACGCCCAAGGACAAGGGCACGCTGGCAGAGATGACCGGTACCGTGTCGTTCGGCAAGGAAACCAAGGGCAAGGTTCGCCTGCAGATCACCGATCCTGAAGGCCATGTGTTCGAAGAACTCGTGCCCAAGGAAAAGAACATCCTGGTGCACGAAGGCCAGGTGGTGAACAAGGGCGAATCGATTGTGGACGGCCCGGCCGACCCGCAGGACATCCTGCGTTTGCTGGGTATCGAAGAGCTGTCACGCTACATCGTCGATGAAGTGCAGGACGTGTACCGCTTGCAGGGCGTGAAGATCAACGACAAGCACATCGAGGTGATCGTTCGCCAGATGCTGCGCCGCGTCGTGGTCGAGAACGTTGGTGAGTCGAACTACATCGGTGGTGAACAGGTCGAGCGCTCCGAGATCCTCAACACCAACGATGCACTGCAGGCAGCGGGCAAGATCCCCGCTACCTACAGCAATCTGCTTTTGGGTATCACGAAGGCATCGCTGTCTACCGACTCGTTCATCTCGGCCGCTTCCTTCCAGGAAACGACCCGCGTGCTCACCGAGGCTGCCATCATGGGCAAGCGCGACGAGCTGCGTGGCCTGAAGGAAAACGTGATCGTGGGTCGCCTGATTCCGGCAGGCACGGGCATGGCCTATCACCAGGCCCGCAAGGCCAAGGACGCCATGGACGACGCCGAGCGCCGCGCCATTGCCGAAGCGGAAGCCGCTGAAATGGAGGCCTCTGCCGAAGCCTCCGTGACGGAAGGTGCTGCTCCTGACGCGGCTGCCGACTAAGCCCCCGGGCCGTCACTGATGCGCTCCCGCCCTGTCGCCCGACAGGCCGGGAGCGTTTTTTCTGGAATCCTCACGGACCGGGCCGCATGGCGCATGCGGTGTCGGTGTTAGCGCATGTGGTCATCGCCGCTCATCTGGATCGTCATTGCCATCGCTCTTTTCTGGGCCGTAGGCGCCTACAACCGCCTGGTGCGGTTGCGCTCCGCCGTGGTTCAGGCATTCGGAAGTCTGGATGCCCACCTGGTTCGATGGCTGGCCATGCTGGGCGAATTTGACGCTGCGCAAGTTACCGCCGGTACCCTGGATCGCCATGCGCGCAGCCTTCTGCAAGGTGCGACCACGCAATTGACGGCTTGCCTGGCGGTGGCGCGGGCTCGCCCGTTAAAGGCGGATGCGGTGGCGGCACTGTCGGCCGCGTGTGCTGTCGTCGACACGGTGTGGCCGACACTCCTGCCGGACACAGATGCGGATGACAACCACCGCAGGATGGCGCCCTGGCGCGCGCGGTGGGACGAGTTGCGCACCCATAACGAACAGGCCGCACGGATCTTCAATGATGCGGTGACCCACTACAACGCCGGGATCGCACAGTTTCCTGCGATGCTGCTGGCCTGGATTTTTGGTTTCACCCCAGCGCGTGTGCTGTCCATCGCACGAGAAGGCAATTCATGACACGAGCCGGTTCACATCAACAGCCTCGCCATGGGGCCCCTGCGGGAGCACCCGGTATCCGCGCTTCTTCACATGCAGAGTTGGGAGCAGACCCCCGCCCAGCGGTGGGGATTGCGCTTTGGCAGCAACTAGCGGGTGTCGCGTCGGCGCTGCAGGCCATCCGGGCCGGGCAATCGGGCACGGCGGCATTGGCCGCCGTGGATTCGGGCTTGCGGCCCGGAGTGCAGGCGCTGCTGTTTCAGGTGTTGCGCTCACTGGGGCGTGCAGAGGCGCTTCGGCGCAAGCTGGTGTCCCGTGCACCGCCACCCGCCGCCGATGCCCTGTTGTGCGCAGCGCTGGCGCTGTCGTGGCAACCCGAAGTGGCGCCATACGAGCCCTTCACCCTGGTCAACCAGGCGGTAGAGGCTGCCAAACGCGGCGTTGCCACGCGCGCCCAGGCGTCGTTCGTCAATGCGTGCCTGCGCCGTTTTCTGCGAGAGCGCGATGCCTTGGTTGCTGCAACGGATGCCGACCCCGTGGCGCGCTGGAATCACCCGCTGTGGTGGGTAAAAAAGTTGCAAAAGGACCACCCGACGCACTGGGAACAAATCCTGCAGGCCAACAATGCCCATGCACCCATGATTTTGCGTGTTAATGCATCAAAAGGCACTGTAGCCCAATACCAGCAAGCGCTAGCTGCTATGAATGTTGATTCATCTTCGGTGGGTGAGCACGGCTTGATCCTGCAGCAGCCCCTGCCGGTGACCGAGCTGCCGGGATTCGCCCAGGGGATGGTTTCGGTGCAGGATGCTGCGGCGCAACTGGCCGCGCCACTGTTGCTGCAGGGGCTGGATCTCACGCAGCCCTTGCGGGTGCTGGATGCCTGCGCCGCACCAGGAGGCAAGACGGCACACCTGCTGGAATACGCGGGCCCGTCCAGCGCCATGCAGGTGACCGCACTGGAGGTGGACTCGGTGCGCAGCGCCCGCATTCATGAAACCCTGCATCGAATCGGTCTGCACGCGCAAGTGCTAGTGGCTGATGCAGCGCGGCCGCAAGACTGGTGGCAGCAGCACTGTGCAGGTGTGCCGTTTGATGCGATCTTGCTGGATGCACCCTGCACCGCCTCGGGCATCGTTCGCCGCCACCCCGATGTGCGCTGGTTGCGCCGCGAAACCGACATTGCGCAGCTGGCGGTCCAGCAAGCGCGCCTGCTTAGGGCATTGTGGCCGTTGGTGCGGCCGGGCGGGCGGCTGCTGTATTGCACCTGTTCGGTGTTCCGCGCAGAAGGCGATGCGCAGGTACAAACGTTTCTTGCGCACCACACCGATGCCCGGTTGTTGCCCTCGCCGGGGCATTTACTCCCAGGCAATGACACCAATCACCGAGCTGTCCCGGACAATGCAGCGAGTGAGCACGACGGATTTTTTTACGCACTGTTGCAAAAAGCCCCTGGGTGAGCGCCGCATGGCTCGCTGGGTCTTGTTGTGGGCGATGGCGTGGCTGTGGTTGCTGGCCTGGCCAGTGAATGTGCAGGCGCAGTCTCCGGCGAACGAGGTGGTGGACCTCGGCCTGGAGCAGGCCGATGATGGCCTGTACCTGAATGCGGCCTTGCAGCTTGCACTGCCCGCGCTGGCCGAAGATGCGCTGTACAAGGGCATTCCCGTGTTTTTTGTGGCGGAAGCCCAGGTGCTGCGTGAGCGCTGGTACTGGTCAGACCGCCAAGTGGCCGCAGCCACGCGCCACATGCGGTTGAGCTACCAGCCCCTGACACGGCGCTGGCGTCTGAGCACATCGCCCGTTCCGTTTTCCAACACCGGGCTGGGCGTGGTGCTGGGGCAGAACTTTGACGACTTGCGCGATGCATTGTCTTCCATGCAGCGCATTTCGCGCTGGAAGATTGCGGATGGAGAAGCAATCGATGCCGATGTTGTGCATACGGTGAATTTCCGGTTCCGGCTGGACCTGTCGCAGTTGCCCCGTCCTTTGCAGATAGGCGCTGTGGGCAGCGCGGGCTGGAGTCTCATGGTCACCCGCAACCAGCGGCTGGTGCCCGAGGTGGTGCGGTGATCAGGCAGCCACCCCGCAAACCTGTCGGCGAGCCAGGATCGGCCCAGGCCCTGGCCCGGCAATCGCGTGCGGTGCGCTGGACCGTGGGCGTGGGGGCCGCCATCATGTCGGCCATCGGAATGGTGCTGCTTTTCATGCTCACCCTGGCCACCAACAACCGGGCACTTTACGAGCGCAACTATGCGTGGCTGCTCGGGGTCAATGTGCTGGTGGCCGTGTTGCTGCTGGCGGTGCTGCTGTGGGTAGGCGTGCGCCTGGTTGTGCGGCTGCGGCGTGGGCGCTTTGGCAGCCGTCTCCTGGTCAAGCTGGCCGCCATTTTTGCGCTGGTTGGCCTGCTGCCCGGGCTGCTGATCTATGTGGTGTCGTACCAGTTTGTCACGCGGTCCATTGAAAGCTGGTTCGATGTCAAGGTGGAGGGGGCGCTGGTGGCCGGTGTGAATCTGGCGCGGGTGTCCCTTGATTCCATGGCCGAAGACATGGCCACCCAGGCGCGGACCGCCAGTGTGCAGCTGGCCCAGGTGCCCGACGCTGCCGCCGGACTGGTGCTGGAGCGCATCCGCGAGCAGCTTTCCGCCAGCGATGTGATCTTGTGGAATGCGGCAGGCAACGCCGTTGCCAGTGCCGGCCAGTCGCGCTTCAGCCTGAGCCCGGAGCGCCCGGGCACGGCCCAGTTGCGCATGGTGCGCCAGCAACGCACCCTGACCCAGATCGAAGGCCTGGACGACCTCACCGACACGGTCGCTACGCAGCATGCCCGGGTGAAGGTTTTTGCACTGGTCGCCAGTCCTCGGGTGGGGCTGCTGCTGGAGCCCCGGTTTTTGCAGGTCACGATGCCATTGCCCCCGGCCTTGGTGGCCAACGCACTGGCGGTGCAGGAGGCCAATCGTGAATACCAGGAGCGTGCCCTGGCCAGAGAGGGCCTGCGCCGCATGTATGTGGGCACGTTGACGCTGGGCCTGTTTCTGGCGGTGTTTGGTGCGGTGTTGCTGGCGGTGTTGCTGGGCAATCAGCTGGTGCGGCCACTGCTGGTGCTCGCCGAGGGTGTGCGGGAGGTGGCCGCCGGCAACCTGAGCCCCAAGGCCGCATTGCAGGGCAAGGATGAGCTCGACGGATTGACCCGTTCCTTTGCCACCATGACGCAGCAGATTGCAGACGCGCGGGGTGCGGTGGAGCAGAGCATGGGCGCGGTGGACGCGGCGCGCGCCAAGCTGCAGACCATTCTGGACAACCTCACCGCAGGCGTGATGGTGCTGGATCCGCAGAGCCTCATCCTGTCCTTCAACCCGGGCGCCACGCGCATTTTGCGTGTGCCCATGGCGGCCTATGCGGGCCAGCCACTGGCGGCGGTGCCGGGTCTGGCCGATTTTGCGGCCGCGGTGCAGAAGCAGTTTGACGAGTTTCTGGGGGATCGCCACCACCACGGGCTGGACCATTGGCAACAGCCCTTTGAGCTGCATGGCTCACCCAGCGGGGCCGGGCACCATGCGACAAGCCTCGTGGTGCGGGGCGCAGAGCTCCCGGATGCGACGCGTCTGTTGGTTTTTGACGACATTTCTGAAATTGTTTCAGCCCAGCGGGCCCAGGCCTGGGGAGAGGTGGCGCGGCGCCTGGCCCATGAAATCAAGAACCCCCTCACGCCCGTGCAACTGTCCGCCGAGCGCCTTGAAATGAAGCTCACGGGCAAGCTGCCTGCCCCCGAGCAGGCCATCCTCACCAAGTCGGTCAAAACCATCGTCGAGCAGGTGGACGCGATGAAGCGGCTCGTCAACGAGTTTCGTGACTACGCACGCTTGCCCGCTGCCGAACTGCAGGCGCTGGACCTGAACACGCTGGTGACAGATGTGCTGTATCTGTATGGCGCGGAAAACGCCACCGTGCCCGTGGAATCCGAGCTGGACGCGCGGTGCCCGCCAATTGCAGGCGATGCCCAGCAATTGCGCCAGGTCGTGCACAACCTGCTGCAAAACGCCCAGGACGCCACCGAACAGGCGCGTGGGGAGGGGCCCGCATTGCCGCCCGTGCGCATCACGACACGCTGGAGCGAATCGACGCGCCGCGTCCGCCTCACCGTGAGTGACAGTGGGCCGGGCTTTCCCGCGCACATCCTCCAGCGCGCGTTTGAACCGTATGTCACCACCAAACCCCGCGGTACCGGATTGGGTCTGGCCGTAGTGAAAAAGATCGCCGATGAGCATGGTGCGCGCATCGAGTTGTCGAATCGGCTTGACGACGGCGTGGTGCGGGGGGCGCAAGTGTCGTTATCATTCGCCACTTACCCATCGGTGGCGTCATAACAACACCCACTGCAGCATCCAAGGCGTTTCATACACATGGCAAACATTCTGGTGGTTGATGACGAACTCGGCATTCGTGACCTCTTGTCGGAAATTCTGAACGACGAGGGCCACAGTGTCGACCTCGCGGAGAACGCGACGCAGGCGCGCGCGGCGCGTGCCGCCGGGATGTATGACCTGGTGTTGCTGGACATCTGGATGCCAGACACAGACGGCGTATCGCTGCTCAAGGAATGGGCCTCAGCCGGCGTGCTCACCATGCCCGTCATCATGATGAGCGGCCACGCCACGATAGACACCGCCGTCGAAGCCACCCGGATTGGCGCATTCTCGTTTCTTGAAAAACCCATCACCCTGCAAAAACTGCTCAAGGCTGTGGAACAGGGACTGGCACGTACTGCCGTGCAACAAGCCCCCGTGGTCGCCCACCAGCCCACCGCTGCAGGGCCTGTGGATGGCGGCTTCGTGCCCGCACCGATCATCACCACCGCCATGGTGGGCGAGGTCGGCCCTCACGCGCACCAAGGGTTCGATCTGGATCGCCCCTTGCGTGAAGCCCGCGACGGCTTTGAAAAAGCCTACTTTGAATTCCATCTCGCGCGTGAAGGCGGCTCGATGACCCGCGTTGCAGAAAAAACCGGGCTGGAACGCACCCACCTGTACCGCAAGCTGCGCCAACTGGGCGTGGACCTTGGCCGCGGAAAACGCAATTAATCTTGGGGTTGCTGTTTTTATCGCGTCAATTTCTGGTTTATAATTTGAGGCTTAGGCCCGGTAGCTCAGTCGGTAGAGCAGAGGATTGAAAATCCTTGTGTCGGTGGTTCGATTCCGCCCCAGGCCACCAAACCTAAAAGCCCTTGATTTGTAAAAGTCAGGGGCTTTTTCCATTGGCTTTTCCTCACTGCAGGCCTTGGGGTGCGGCTCATTTCCGCGCCTTTCTGCATCGCCCTGGCCCCTGGGCGGCAATGTCACCCGTTGGCACAAGTCCGCATCTTTTGGAGCCGCGCCTGGTTTCGGGCATTTCTCTCCATATTTTTCACGATGGCATTTTTGACGGACACAACCCTGGGCATTGACTTTGGCACTTCCAACTCGGCGGTGGCGGTGCGCCAGGGGAATTCACCTGCGCGCATGTTGCGCTTGGAGGGCGAGAACAACACCTTGCCGACAGCGCTGTTCTTCAATGCCGAAGACCATCGCACGCACTACGGGCGCGATGCCGTTGCGCAGTATCTGTCGGGCACCGAAGGGCGCCTGATGCGCTCGCTCAAAAGCCTGCTGGGCAGTTCGCTGCTGCAAGACAAGACGGCGGTGCACAACGCGCTGGTGAGCTACCAGGACATCATCAGCCTGTTCTTGCGCATGTTGGCCCAAACGGCGCGCGAAACGCTGGGCGGTATGCCGGGCCGGGTGCTGCTGGGGCGCCCCGTGCATTTTGTGGATGGCGATACCGTGCGCGACCAGCAGGCCGAAGATGCCTTGCGGCAGGCGGCGCTGGACGCTGGGTTTGTAAACATTTCGTTCCAGCTGGAGCCCATTGCCGCAGCGCTGGACTACGAACAGCGCATCGAGCACGAATCGCTGGTGCTGGTGGTGGACATTGGCGGCGGCACGTCCGATTTCACGGTGGTGCGCCTGGGGCCCGACCGCAGGGCCCGCACCGACCGCGTCAGCGACATTCTGGCCACCACTGGCGTGCATGTCGGGGGTACCGATTTCGACCGGCGCCTTAGCCTGGCGCTGCTCATGCCATTGCTGGGCTTGGGTCACACCGGGCACTCGGGCCGCGAGGTGCCCAGCCGGGTATTTTTTGACCTTGCGACCTGGCACCTGATTCAGTGGCTGTATGCACCGCGCGCGCTGCGCGATGCACAGGCCCTGCGGCCCGACTATGCGCAGCCGGTGCTGCACGACCGCCTGATGGCGGTGCTCAATCAGCGCCTGGGGCACCGCCTTGCCAACACGGTGGAGCAGGCCAAGATTGCGGCTTCCGTGGATGCGGTGGATACCCCGATGGTGCTGGACTGGGTTGAGCCGGGGCTGGGGGCACTCATCACTTCTGAAGGCCTGGCCCGCCACCTTGCCGCGCCTTTGCAGCAGGTGGTGGCCTGCGCCACCGAATGCGTGCAACTGGCCGGGCTGGTGCCTCAGGATTTGCAGGCCATCTACCTCACTGGTGGATCATCGGCACTGCGCCCGCTGCGTGACGCGCTGCGTATGGCGTTCCCTGATACCCCGCAGGTGGAGGGCGATCTGTTTGGGGGAGTCGCGGCGGGGCTGGCGGTGGCAGCGCCCTGACCACAGGCGGTTTTGCAGACCCATCAGGGGGATGCAGGGTGGTTGAACGCTATTAATACAATAGCTGTGCGCGCTTATCTATAAAGGGCTAGGGGCAATTTGATGTAAAAACAGGCGCAGGCTACGCATTCCCGGCTTCCGGGGCGCTGCGCTTCCATTCCAGTGCGGTGTCATACAGGCTGTTGCGGGATGCTCCCGTTACTTCGGCCGCCAGGCGCACGGCCGTCTTCAGGGGTAGCTCCTGCAGCAACAGGCGCAGCACGCGCAGGCTGTCGCCTTCGTCTGCGGCAGGAGCCGTGGGGTGCAGCAGCACCACAAATTCACCGCGGGACCGCTGGGGTGAGCCTTGCAGCCAGGCCGTCAACTCGCGGGCTGGGTGGGTGGCGATTTCTTCGAATTGCTTGGTGAGTTCGCGTGCCAGCGTCACTGGGCGATCGCCCAGCACCGCCAGCGCCTGGGCCAGCTCGTCAATGCGGTGGGGGGCCTCCAGCAGCACAACGCAGCGGGGCTCGCTGGCGAGTTGCTGCACGGCAGTGGCCCGCTCAGCGTTCTTCACCGGCAAAAAACCCGCAAATAGAAAGCCACTGCTTTGCGTGCTGTGCGCCACGGCGCCCGCCACGCTCAGGGCCGTGGTGATGCTGCTGGCACCGGGCAGCGGCAGGGCGCGCAGGCCAGCCGAGTGCACTGCAGCCACCAGGCGCGCGCCGGGGTCGCTGACCCCGGGCGTGCCCGCATCACTGACATAGGCCACGCGCAGGCCCTGCTGCAGCCGCTGCACCACTGCCAGCGCGGCTTCGGCCTCGTTGTGCTGGTGCACAGCCAGCAGTTGCGCGCTGGTTTTGTCGATGCCATAGGCGCGCAGCAGCGCCTGGGTGTGGCGCGTGTCCTCGCAGGCAATGGCGTCGGCCAGCTGCAGCACATGCAGCGCGCGCAGGGTGATGTCGGCCAGGTTGCCGATGGGCGTGGCCACGACATACAGCGCACCCTGCGGATAATGCTGTGCAGCCGCCGCATCGCGTGCGGCGTTCAAGGCAGTTGCGAAAGATGCGCTCAATGAATTTCCTTGGAAAAAAGCCAGCCCATACCCGCCCGCCTGCGCCTGACGCCGCAGGCAGCACCACCACGCGGCAGCGGGGCAATGCGGCCGAAGACCAGGCGTTGGCCTTTTTGCAGGCTGCGGGCCTGAAGTTGCTGGAGCGCAATTATCGGACGCCCGGGCGCGGTGGGGGCGAGATTGATCTGGTGATGCGCGATCGTGACGGCACGCTGGTGTTTGTTGAGGTGCGCAGCCGTGCCAGCAATGCCTTCGGAGGTGCGGGTGCCAGCATTGGCGCCATCAAGCAGCGGCGCATCGTGTTTGCGGCGCGCCATTACCTGCTGCGTATGTCGGTGCCGCCGCCGTGCCGCTTCGACGTGGTGCTGGTGCAGGATTCGGTGCAATGGCTCAAGGCTGCCTTCGACGCCCAATAAGCGCAGCGCCCAAAAGGCCTGCACACCACGCTGGTGACTACGGTTTGCTACAAAACCTATAACAACCCGCGGGTATCATCGGGCCTCCATGCTAGAGCAACGCATTCAACAGCACTTTATCGACAGCGCCGACCTGAAATACCAGGCCGCGCAAGCCCTCAGCGCGCCCATCGCCGCTGCCGTGCAGGCCATACTGGCCTGCGTAACCAGCGGCGGCAAGGTGCTGGCCTGTGGCAATGGCCCTTCGGCCGCCGAGGCGCTGCAGTTTGCGGCCTTCTGCGTGGCGGGATTCGAGCGAGACCGGCCCGAGCTGGCCGCGCTGGCGCTGACCTCTGACAGCACCCTGCTCACGGGGGCCGGCGGCGGCAGCGACGTGGCCCAGCAGTTTGCCCGCCAGGTGCGCGCGCTCGGCCAGGCGGGCGATGTCTTGCTGGCACTGTCTGTCACCGGCAACGATGCCAACCTGATCGCCGCCACCGAGGCAGCGCACGAGCGCGACATGACGGTGGTGATCCTCAGCGGCCGCACCGGCGGCCAGCTGGCCACCATGGTGCGCGAGACCGATGTGCTGATCAGCGTGCCGCACGACCGCGCCGCGCGGGTGCGCGAGGTCCATGCGTTGGTGTTGCACTGCCTGTGCGACGGCGTGGATGCCCAATTACTTGGAGAACAGGAAATACCGCTATGAAGCTGACCATGAACCGTACCGCCTGCACCCTGCTGGCTGCCGCTGCGCTGGTTGCAGGCCTGTCCGCCTGCGCTCCTCTGGTGGTTGGCGGGGCGGTGATGGGCGGCATGATGGCCGCAGACCGCCGCACCACCGGCACCCAGGTGGAAGACGAAGGGATCGAATTGCGCGCGGTCAACCGCATCCGGGAAACGCTGGGTGATCGTGCCCATGTCAACGTCACCAGCTTCAACCGCCAGGTCTTGCTGACCGGCGAGGTGCCCACGGCGCAGGACCGTGCCACCGTCGACCAGATCGTGGCGGGGGTGAACAATGTGCGCTCGGTGGTGAACGATCTGGCCGTGATGCCCAACACCTCGCTGGGCCAGCGCTCGAATGATGTTCTGATCACCGGCAAGGTGCGGGCGAGTTTCGTGGACGCCAAGGACGTTTTTGCCAGCGCCTACAAGGTGGTGACCGAACGCAACGTGGTCTACCTGATGGGACTGGTAACCCCCCGAGAGGCCACGCGTGCCACTGAAATCGCGCGCGGCGTGGGGGGCGTGAGCAAGGTGGTGCGGGTGTTCGAGATGATCACCGAAGACGACCTGCGCCGCGCCAGCACGCAGCCGCCCCCGACCGTGACCACTGACAGCCCATCGTCGCAGGGCAACTGATGCCTGTTTGACGGCCGGGTTCTGAATCGCAGTCCGGCGATTACGGCGCGGCTTTGCGCAGCTTTCTGGCCGATCGCAGACTTGCAGGGGGCTGCAAGGCGCCTGTGCCGCCCGCATCCGGCGTCAGGTTAGGCGCTTGATCAGGCTGGACGTGTCCCAGCGGTTGCCGCCCATCTTCTGCACATCGGCATAAAACTGGTCCACCAGTGCGGTCACCGGCACGCGCGAGCCGTTGCGCCGGGCTTCGTCCAGCACCAGGCTCAGGTCCTTGCGCATCCAGTCCACGGCAAAGCCGAAGTCGAACTTGCCGTCCACCATGGTCTTGCCGCGGTTGTCCATCTGCCAGCTTTGCGCCGCGCCTTTGCCAATCACGTCCAGCACCTGCTTCATGTCCAGCCCGGCATTCTGGCCAAAGGCCACCGCTTCGGACAGGCCTTGCACCAGGCCCGCGATGCAGATTTGGTTGACCATCTTGGCCAGTTGCCCCGAGCCGCTGGTACCCAGCAGCGTGAACGCCCGTGAGAACGCCATGGCCACGGGCTGGGCGGCGTCAAACGCGGCCTGGTCCCCGCCGCACATCACTGTGAGCATGCCGTTTTGTGCCCCGGCCTGGCCGCCGGACACAGGCGCATCGACAAACTGCAGCCCCAGTGCGCGCGCGGCGGCATACAGCTCCCGCGCCACTTCGGCCGATGCTGTGGTGTGGTCCACAAAGATCGCGCCCGGCCGCATGCCGGCAAACGCGCCGTCGGCGCCGAGCGTCACCGAGCGCAGGTCATCGTCGTTGCCCACGCAGCAGAACACCATGTCCGCACCCGCCGCTGCCTCGCGTGGCGTTGCGGCATGTTTTGGGGCTTTGGCGCTTGCGTACTCTGCGCACCATGCTATTGATTTTGTAGTAGTGCGGTTGTACACCGTGACCTCATGGCCCGCCAGCGCGAGGTGGCCGGCCATGGGGTAGCCCATCACGCCCAAGCCCAGAAAGGCGACCTTGCGCGAAAGGGGTGTGTCGTAGCTGCGAGGGTTGGTGCTTGGCATGGGAGTGAAGGAAAAAAGTGGGTAGAGGAAAAAGAAAGCCCGCCCAACGGGGCGGGCTTTCAGCGGTCATGAAAAGCAAATCAATGCAGGTGGCGGACCTCGGCTAGACAATCGCGAAATGCTCGGTACCCGAGGCCAGGTCGGGCGACTTGGCGCGCTGGCTGTTGAGCTTGATCTGCAGGCGCAGGTCGTTGAGCGAGTCGGCGTTGCGCAGCGCATCTTCGTAGCTAATCACATTGGCCTCGTAGGCATCGAACAGCGCCTGGTCGAAGGTCTGCATGCCCAGGTTGCGGCTCTTTTTCATGACCTCCTTGATCTCGGCGACTTCGCCCTTGAAGATCAGGTCGGCAATCAGCGGGGTGTTGAGCATGACCTCCACCGCCGCAGCCCGACCCTTGCCATCCTGCTTGGGGATGAGGCGCTGCGAAACCATGGCGCGCAGATTCAGCGACAGGTCCATCAGCAGCTGGGCGCGGCGCTCTTCGGGGAAGAAGTTGATGATCCGGTCCAGCGCCTGGTTGGCACTGTTGGCGTGCAGCGTGGCCAGGCACAAGTGGCCGGTTTCGGAGAAAGCCACGGCATGTTCCATGGTCTCGCGGTCGCGGATTTCGCCCATCAGGATCACGTCGGGCGCCTGGCGCAGCGTGTTCTTCAGCGCCGCTTCCCAGCTGTCGGTGTCCAGCCCCACTTCACGCTGCGTCACTACACAATTCTTGTGCGCATGCACAAATTCGATGGGGTCTTCCACTGTGATGATGTGGCCGAACGAGTTTTCGTTGCGCCAGTCCACCATGGCCGCGAGCGTGGTGGACTTGCCCGAGCCCGTGGCGCCCACCAGGATGCACAGGCCGCGCTTGGTCATCGTCACTTCCTTGAGGACCTGCGGCACGCCCAGACCGTCAATGGTGGGCAACGTGAGCGGAATCGTGCGCAGCACCATGCCGACCTTGCCCTGCTGGATGAATGCGTTCACGCGAAAGCGCCCGATGCCGGCCGGTGAGATGGCGAAGTTGCATTCCTTGGTGCGCTCGAAGTCTGCCACCTGCTTGTCGCTCATGATGGAGCGGGCCAGCGTCAGGGTGTGGTTGGGCGTGAGCGGCTGGGGCGATACCTTGGTCACCTTGCCATCGACCTTGATGGCGGGCGGAAACTCTGCCGTGATGAACAAGTCGCTGCCATTGCGGCTCACCATCAGCTTGAGCAGATCGTTGATGAATTTACTGGCCTGATCGCGTTCCATCAGAGATCCTTCCGTGGGGCTTTGTCTGCAGGACGGGTGTTCATTTCTGGTGGTCGCTCAGCCGGGCGCTCACGGCCCGCAGGCGCAGCGACAGCTTGCGCGCCAGCAGCGCCACCAGGCTGGCTGCCAATTGGGGGTCTTCGGCCATCATCTGGTCCAGGGCTTCCGCGCTCAACACAGCGATCTCGCAGTCGGTGAGGGTGGTGCACGCCGAAAAGCGGATGCCGCTGTCGAGCAGCGACATTTCGCCCAGAATGTCGCCGGGCCGGGTCTCGGCCAGGCGCAGTTGCTCGCCCCAGGGCTGAAGGCGGTCCACGGCGATGGTGCCGGTGAGCAGCACCACCATGAAGTTGCCGTATTCGTCCTGCCGGATCACGTCGCGGTTGGCTGCAACGGCGGTAAATTCAAAAAAGCGCTCCATGCGCTCCACGGCATCCTTGTCCAGGTGGGCCATGTATTTGTCCTTGGACCACAACGCCTGCAGCAGCTTGCCACCGCGGCTGGGGGGCAGGCGTTTGGCGGCCACTTCCACGGCACGAGCCTCCCAGGGCACGAGCATGGATGGATCCACGCCCTGGCCGGCAAAGGCGGTGGAGAACAGCACGGAGTCGGTGTGCTCCTCCAGCGGCTTGGTGCCGCGGGTGTTGCGGCGCAGAAGGCTGAGAATGCCTTTCATAACTTGCTCCAATGTGCGGCGTCTGCTGCCGCTCTGTCAGAAGGATGTGTGGGCTGCAACGGGGCGCGATCAGCCGGGGAAATTTTCGGGAATCTTGGCCTTGCTGCGGGCTTCAGCGGGGCTGATGATGTTGCGGCGCACCAGATCGGTGAGGTTCTGGTCCAGCGTCTGCATGCCCACGCTGTTGCTGGTCTGGATGGTGGAATACATCTGCGCCACCTTGGACTCGCGGATCAGGTTGCGGATGGCGCTGGTGCCCAGCATGATTTCGTGCGCGGCCACCCGGCCCGAGCCGTCCTTGAGCTTGCACAGCGTCTGCGAGATCACCGCCTGCAGCGATTCGGACAGCATGGAGCGCACCATTTCCTTTTCTTCGGCGGGGAACACGTCGATGATCCGGTCGATGGTCTTGGCGGCGCTGGATGTGTGCAGCGTGCCAAACACCAGGTGGCCGGTTTCGGCGGCGGTCATGGCCAGGCGGATGGTTTCCAGGTCGCGCATTTCGCCCACCAAAATGGCGTCGGGGTCTTCGCGCAGCGCGGATTTGAGGGCTGCCGCGAACGACAGCGTCATGGGCCCCACTTCGCGCTGGTTGATCAGGCACTTCTTGGATTCGTGCACAAACTCGATCGGGTCTTCCACCGTGAGGATGTGGCCGTATTCGGTTTCGTTCAGATAATTCACCATGGCCGCCAGCGTGGTGGACTTGCCCGAGCCCGTGGGGCCGGTCACCAGCACCAGGCCGCGCGGTTTGAGGGCCAGGTCGCCGAAGATCTTGGGGGCGTTGAGCTGTTCCAGCGTGAGGATTTTGCTCGGAATGGTCCGGAACACCGCCGCCGCGCCGCGGTTCTGGTTGAACGCGTTGACGCGAAAGCGTGCAAGGCCTTCGATTTCAAACGAAAAGTCGACCTCCAGAAACTCTTCATACGTCTTGCGCTGCGAGTCGCTCATGATGTCGTACACCATGGCGTGCACGGTCTTGTGGTCGAGCGCGTCCACATTGATGCGCCGCACATCGCCGTGGACCCGGATCATGGGCGGCAACCCGGAGGACAAGTGCAGGTCGGAAGCTTTGTTCTTCACGCTGAATGCGAGCAACTGGGTAATGTCCACGGGTTCCCTCTCTCTTTTGATACGCTTGTTGTTCATTATGACCACGATTGATAACAACCTCCAAAAGGTTCGGACCCGCATCGCGCAGGCCTGCGTGGCTGCCGGCCGGGACCCTGCCAGTGTCTCGCTGCTGGCCGTTTCCAAAACCTTTGGCGCTGATGCGGTGGTGCAGGCCGCTGCGGCGGGCCAGCGGGCGTTTGGTGAAAACTACGTCCAGGAAGGCGTGGACAAGATCGCCGCAGTGGGCCGGGCGTTCGATCCCGCGCTGCAGTGGCATTGCATTGGCCCCATCCAGAGCAACAAGACGCGCCTGGTGGCCGAGCACTTTGACTGGGCGCACACGGTGGACCGGCTCAAGACCGCCGAGCGCCTGTCGGCCCAGCGCCCCGACCACCTGCCGCCCTTGCAGGTGTGTATTCAGGTGAATATGGATGGCGGCCCCACCAAGTCCGGTGTGGCACCGGCAGACACGCTGGAGCTGGTGCGCGCTGTTGCAAAATTGCCACGTTTGCGGGTGCGTGGATTGATGAGCATTCCAGACCACGCGCCTGATTTCGAAACGCAACTGGCACTGCACCAAGGCGCCAAAAGGCTTTTTGACCAGACAGCCGCCCTGGGAGAACCCGGGCTCGAACACTTCGACACCCTGTCCATGGGCATGACCGCGGATCTGGAGGCCGCCATCCAAGCGGGCAGCACCCTGGTGCGTGTGGGTACGGGCATCTTTGGCGGGCGAACCTATCCGGCGGCCTGATCCACTCGTGCAAGCGTTGCGCAACAGCCTGCCGCTGTGGCGTGCTGCGGGCATTCCAGCGCCGCAACCAAGTGGGTCTGGCAAGCCGCCCGTGCTAAGCTGATTCGCTCAGTTTATGGCTTGCCGCCCGAGGGCGGATTGCAGCCATCACACCCCGTCACTGGAGATCTTTTCATGCCCGGATTGCTGCCCGATATCGACCCCGATGGCCTGCTCGAATTCTCGGTGGTCTACACCGACCGTGCGCTCAACCACATGTCCAAGCGCTTCACCGGCGTCATGCAGGACATCCTGGCCACGCTCAAGGAGGTGTACCACGCCCATACCGCCGTGCTGGTGCCCGGCAGCGGCACGTTCGGCATGGAGGCCGTGGCGCGCCAGTTTGCCAACCAGCAAAAAGTGCTGATCGTGCGCAACGGCTGGTTCAGCTACCGCTGGAGCCAGATTTTTGATGCCGACAAAGGCCTGGGCGGCGGGGCCGTGGTGTGCAAGGCGCGCCAGCAGGGCAGCGGCCCGCAGGCACCCTGGGCGCCGTGCCCCGCCGAGGAAGTGGCCGCTACCATCCGCGCCGAAAAACCCAAGGTGGTGTTTGCGCCCCACGTCGAGACGGCCAGCGGCATCATCCTTTCCGACGACTACCTGCGCACGCTGACGGCTGCCGCGCACGAAGTGGGTGCGCTCTTCGTGCTCGATTGCGTGGCCTCGGGCGCCATGTGGGTGGACATGCAGGCCACCGGCGTCGATGTGCTGATTTCCGCCCCGCAAAAGGGCTGGAGCGGCTCGCCCTGCTGCGCCATGGTCATGCTCAGCGAGCGTGCGCGCCAGGCGATTGACGGCACCACGAGCAGCAGCTTTTCGTGCGACCTCAAGAAGTGGATGCAGATCGCCGAGGGCTACGAAAAGGGCCAGCACGCGTACCACACCACCATGCCCACCGACGCGCTGGTGCGCCTGCGCGATGTGATGGCCGAGACGCGCGCCTACGGCTTTGCCAGGGTGCGCGAGGAACAGATCGAACTGGGCGTCAAGGTGCGTGCGCTGCTCGAGTCGCGCGGTTTTGCCAGCGTGGCCGCCGATGGCTTCAAGGCGCCCGGCGTGGTGGTGAGCTACACCACCGACCCCGGCATCCAGAACGCCAGCAAGTTCGCCGACGTGGGCCTGCAGACGGCCTCGGGCGTGCCGCTGCAGTGCGACGAGGGCCCGGACTTCAAGAGCTTTCGCATCGGCCTCTTCGGTCTGGAAAAATGGCACAACGTGGAGCGCACCGTGGGCCACCTTTCCAGGGCGCTGGACCAGATTGCGGCCGGGTCCTGATGGCCCCCAAGGCTGGCCTGGCGGCGCAGACTGTGCTGCGGCGCATGCCCCGCGTGGTTGACCATGCAGAACGCTGATCAGAGTCCCGCGCACCAGTCCTTGCGCGCCGCCAAGCGGCAGGCCCTCGGCCTGCTGTTGCTGGTGACCGTTGTGTTTGCAGGCACCAGCCTGGTTGAACGCGGCTTGCTGCTCGATTGTGTGAAAGCCATGGCCGAGGCCGCCATGGTGGGAGCCCTGGCCGACTGGTTTGCCGTGGTGGCGCTGTTTCGTCGCCCGCTGGGGCTGCCCATACCGCACACGGCCGTCATTCCCCGCAACAAAGATCGCATTGGCGTGAACCTGGCCGCCTTTGTGCGCGACCGGTTTCTCGACCCGCCGTCGCTGGTGGCGCTGCTGCGGCGTCACGACCCTGCCTTGCGGCTGGCCCAGTGGCTGGGCGATGCAGGCAACGCTGGTCTGCTGGGCCAGCAGGCGGCGCGGTTGCTCAGTGCCGCCCTGGATACCGTGCAGGATGCGCAGATGGAGCGGTTCATCCGCAAGGCAGCGCGCGCCCTCATCGGGCGGGTGGATTTGTCGGGCACCCTGGCCACGGTGCTGGGGGCGCTCACCCACAACGGG
This sequence comes from Acidovorax sp. BoFeN1, assembly GCF_003345135.1. Lineage (NCBI taxonomy): Bacteria > Pseudomonadati > Pseudomonadota > Betaproteobacteria > Burkholderiales > Comamonadaceae > Acidovorax > Acidovorax sp. BoFeN1. The sequence continues at coordinate 22,085 of NZ_QOZT01000018.1, read as the reverse complement.
CGCCACCAGGCGCTGCTCGATGATGCGCTGGGCCGGCTGATCGTGGTGCTGCAGGAGGAAGACACGCGCCACCTGATTGCCACCACCATCGTGCAATGGCTCAAGAAAGAGCACCCGCTCAAGGAAAAAATGCTGCCCACCGACTGGCTGGGCGACAAGGGTTCGGCCATGATCGCCAATGCCCTGGAAGCCCTGCTGGCGGACGTGGCGCAGAACCCGCAGCACCAGTTGCGCGAACAGTTCGACGCGGCAGTGCAGCGGATGGTGCTGCGACTGCAGACCGACCCGGACTGGGCACGCAAGGGCGAGGAGATTCGGCGCTATCTGCAGACCAATGCCACCCTGGGCCGCTATGTGCAGGACTTGTGGCAAGGGATGCGCGCAGCATTGCAGCGCGACCTGGCCGACGAGCACTCGGCCGTGGCGCGCAACGTGCACGCCATGGGCGCATGGCTGGGCCGCTCGCTGGCGGGCGATGCAGCGCTGCGCCAGTCGCTCAACCAGCGGCTGGAAAGTTGGGTGCAGGGGTTAGCGCCCGACGTGGCCCAGTTTGCTGCGCAACACATACAGGACACGGTGCAGCGCTGGGATGCGCAGGAGCTGTCAGAGCTTATTGAGCTGAACATCGGCAAGGACCTGCAGTACATCCGGATCAATGGGACGGTGGTGGGCGGGTTGATTGGCTTGGTGTTGTTCGGGGTGTCGCACGCGGGGGAGATTTGGCGGGCGGTGATGTCCGGGTGAGTTTGCGGTAGGTTGTTGTGCTTGTGCTTGTGCTTGTGCTTGTGCTGAGGGCGGGGGCCGGGTCTCGCCCCGGCGGGCGAGGGACTTGTTCTTTGCTTCGCCAAAGAAAAGTACCCAAAAGAAAGGCGACCCTGCAGTCTGCGACCCCTTCGGGGCAAACCTGCGGCGGGGCGTTTGCGGGGTGCGCCGCATAACTCACTTCGCTGCTGCGCAGCTGCGTTCGGACAAACGCGGCGAGTCAGATAACGAAGCATGCGCGCTCCGACGCGCATGCCACCCCGCAAACGCCCCGCCGTAGGCGCAGCCAGAAGGGGGGCAGCCCAAAAGCCGGACAGCCAAACAGCCACACGGGCCATCGCTGCGCTCGGCCCACACCGCCCGGGCGCAAGCGCCGCGCGCTGCGCAGACTGGGCCGAGCGCAGCAATGGCCCGTATGGATGTCCGCTTGCGGGTTCCCTTCAGGATGCGCCGAGGAGCGCAGCGGCCAGCGGATCAGGGCTCGCGATTGTTTGAGCGAAGCGAGTTTGAGCGAGACCCCGCTGGACGCGAGCACCGCAGGTTGCCCGCAGCGAAGCGAAGGGACGCAGCCTATAGGGTCGCTTTCTCTTTGGTGACTTTCTATTGGCGAGGCAAGAGAAAGTTACTGCGCCGCCGGGCGCACACCCCGGCCCCCGCACTCAGCAAAGGCATACTAAAAGCTATAAAAACAATAGCTAATAGCGCTTGCTGTATAAGCGCTAAAGGCCAAAATCACTCAGAAATTCGCTCTAACAACATCGCATCCCCATAGCTAAAAAACCGGTACTCCTGCGCAATCGCATGGCGGTACAACGCCATCACCCGCTCATACCCCGCAAACGCGCTCACCAGCATCATCAGCGTGCTCTTGGGCAAGTGGAAGTTGGTCAGCAGCACATCCACCACCTGAAAGCGAAAGCCCGGCGTGATGAAGATATTGGTGTCGCCACTCGCCTGGCCCGAGCGCGCCCAGGATTCGAGCGTGCGCACCGTCGTTGTGCCCACGGCCACCACGCGCCCGCCGCGCTGGCGGCAGCGCTCCAGGGCGGCCAGGGTGGTCAGGGGCACCTCGTACCACTCGCTGTGCATCTGGTGCTCGGCCAGGTTCTCGGTCTTGACGGGCTGGAAGGTGCCCGCGCCGACATGCAACGTGACGCTGGCACGCTCGATGCCGCGCGCTGCCAGGTCGGCCAGCACGGCGTCGTCAAAATGCAGCGCCGCTGTGGGCGCGGCCACGGCGCCGGGGGCGCGGGCAAATACCGTCTGGTAGCGCTGGCTGTCCTCGGCGGCGTCGGGGTCGTGGTCGGTGTTCTGATTGCGCTCGATGTAGGGCGGCAGCGGCAGGTGGCCGTGGCGCTCCATCAGCTCCCAGGGGCTCTCGCCGGCCGGGCCGTGCAGTGCAAAGCGGAACAGCGGGCCGTCTTCATGAGGCCAACGGCCCAGCAAGGTGGCGTCGAAGCCGCCGCCCTGGCGCCCGCCGGCCATGTGCACGGTGCTGCCGCTCTGGGGCTTCTTGCTGACTTTCATGTGCGCCACCACCTCGTGACCGGTGAGCACGCGCTCGATCAGCAGCTCCAGCTTGCCGCCGCTGGCTTTCTCGCCAAAGATGCGCGCCTTGACGACGCGGGTGTCGTTGAACACCAGCAGGTCGCCCGCGCGGAGCAGGCCGGGCAGCTCGCGAAAGATGCGGTCCACGGGCTGCATGGCGCGGCCGTCAAGCAGGCGCGAGGCGCTGCGTTCCGGGGCGGGGTGCTGGGCAATCAGTGCGGGGGGCAGCGAAAAATCAAAATCGCTGAGGGTAAAAGTGCGGGCGCTGCCGCCGGGGTGATCGATCATGGAGCTTGAGGACCGGACGGGTCCGTGCCAAGAAAAGGGGGAGGTGAGGGAGGCGCCGATTTTCCCACGCCCACGCCTACGCCCACGGTGACGGTGACGCGAGAAGGCAAGTCGGAGGTAAAGCCACACAACCGGCCATGCATTGCGCGGTGTGGTGCCTGGGCTGACAATGCCGCCTTGCATTGACGCATCTGAACGCCCGGCCACTCGAACACAACACCTATCTGCCTCTATGGAAACTTTTGTCTGGGATCAGAACCTGCTCACCGGCCTGCCCCTGGTGGACCAGCAGCACCACGCGCTGGTGGACCTTTTTAATGAACTCAGCAGCTCGTTTTTTCTGGCGGAAGGTAACCGCGAGGTGGTGCTTGCCGATACCTTCCGGCGGCTGGAAGCCTATACCCGCGAGCATTTCAGCGACGAAGAGGCCCTCATGCATTCCGAGGGGGTGGACGCGCGCCACATCGCGGTGCACCACGCCCTGCATGAGCAGTTTGTGGCGCAGGTCAACACGATGTGGGGGCGGCGCTCCGACATGGGTGATCCGGCGGAGACCTTTGTCGGGTTTCTGACGGCGTGGCTGGGTTTGCATATTCTGGGCATCGACCAGTCGCTGGCACACCAGATCAACCTGATACGCCAGGGGGTTGCCCCGGCCGATGCCTTCGAGCGCGAGGGGGCGGCGCAAGACCACGGCACGCAGGCCCTGATCAAGATGATTGGCAATCTTTACCATGTGCTGTCCCGGCAGAACGCCGATCTGGCGCGGGCCAACCTGCACCTGGAAGACCGCGTGGCCCAGCGCACCGCAGAGTTGGCCCAGACCAATGAAGAACTGAAGCTGGCCAATGTTCGGCTGGAAGCCTTCTCGCGCACCGACGGGCTGCTGCAGCTGGCAAACCGCGCGTATTTCGACACCCGGCTGGCAGAAGCCTGTGCGACCGCTTTTCGGCGCGAGCAACCGCTGGGGCTGCTGATGATCGATGTGGACTATTTCAAGCGCTACAACGACAGCTACGGCCACCAGGCTGGCGATGCGTGCCTGCAGGCGGTGGCTGCTGCAGTGCAGGGTGCCATGCTGCGCGCCAGCGATCTGGTGGCCCGGTATGGCGGTGAGGAACTGGCCGTGATCTTGCCCGATACCGACGCCGCCGGCACCGCCGCCGTGGCTGCACGGGTGGTGGCTGCGGTGGCAGCGCTGGGGCTGGCCCACAAGGCCTCGGGTGTCGCTACGCATGTCTCGGTCAGCGTGGGGGCGGTAAGCGGCATTCCGGCGCAGCGCGATGCCAGTGCACCCCTGGTGGCCCAGGCCGATGCGGCGCTTTACCGGGCCAAGGAGCAGGGGCGCAATCGCTGGGTTATGGCGGAATCGGCCTGACGCGACCGATCAGCGCGTGAGGGCACAAGGGCGCCCGCGCCCAGCTCGTCGTTCGCACCGTTCTCACGCCGGCCACGCCATTCAAACCGGTGATGCGCGCACGATGACCTGCGATTGCAGTCGGTGCACGTCGGTCGCCCGGGCCAGTGCGGTGCCGGGCACCAGCAGCGCGGCAGCGCCCGCGGCCATGCCCCAGCGAAGGGCATCAGGCGGGGGGGCGCCGCGGTCCAGTGACCAGACCAGCGCGGCCAGAAAGCAGTCGCCCGCACCCGTGGTTCCCCTGGCCGCGGACACGTCAAGGGCTGGCGCCTGCCACACCCCATCGCGCGTGGCGAGCACGGCGCCTTGCGCCCCCAGCGAGAGCGCAACCATCTCTGTCTGGCCAGAGTGCACCAGCGCCTGCGCGGCCGCGCACTGGTCCGCGGGGTGTTCCAACGGCTGCCGCAGCACCTCGCGCAATTCGCGCAGGCTGGGCTTGACCAGGGTGGTGCCGGCTTGCAGCGCAGCGGCCAGTGGCAGGCCAGAGGTGTCCACCACCAGGCGCGTGCCGCGTGCGCGGGCGCCGGGTGCAAGCCGGGCATAAAAATCATCCGGCACGCCGGGCGGCAGGCTGCCGCTGGCAATCAGCCAGCGCGGGGCCGCGGTGACTGTGGCCAGGGCATCCAGGCACGCCTGCCATTCCGCAGTCTGCAGGGTGGGGCCGGGCAGCACGAAGCGAAATTCCTGGCCGGTGGCAGTTTCGACGACCGAAAAATTTTCCCGGGTATCGCCCGCAACGGGCTGGATGGCGGTGGCCACACCTTCGTCTTCCAGCAACTGGCGCACTTGCGCGCCCGCTGGCCCCCCCGCCAGGGCCCAGGCCTGCACATCGCTGCCCAGCCGGTGCAGAACGCGGGCCACATTGATGCCGCCGCCGCCTGCAAACCGTTGCGCAGGGCCGCAGCGCAGCTTGTGCGTGGGCTCCACGCGTTCGATGGTGGTGGCCAGGTCGAGCGCGGGGTTGAGGGAGAGGGTGATCAGTGCGGGCACGGGCAGCATTCGGGTGGGGCAAACAGTTGGGCGCGAACCTACCAGACCTGCTCGGAAAAACCCGACCACAGCTCGTTCATGTCGGGGAAATTCCATTGGCCGGGGTCTTCCCGCGCCACGATTTTCTCGGTGGCGCCGGGCGCGGCCAGGTTCACCAGCTCGGCTGGAATGCGCAGGTCGGATTTGGTCGAAAAGAAGACTTTGACGACCGGGGTGGTGAGCGCTGCAGGGGCCTGCTCTACCACCACACCCAGGCGGCCTGAAGTCAGCCGCACCAGCGAGCCCACCGGGTAAATGCCAATGCTTTTGACGAACGCTTGGAACAGCCGGGCATCGAAATGGTCGTTCGTCCAGTCGGCCATGCGGCGCAGCGACTCGGCGGGGTCCCAGCCGCGCTTGTAAGGTCGGTCGGAGGTGATGGCGTCGTACACGTCGCAGATGGCCGTCATGCGGGCGATCACGCTGATGCCATCGCCCTTGAGCTTGTCGGGGTAGCCCGATCCATCCACCTTCTCGTGGTGGTGCAGGCAGGCGTCCAGCACGGCTTCGGGGATATTGCCACCCTCTTTGAGCATGTGAAAGCCTTCCACCGGGTGGCTGCGCACCACGGTGAATTCCTGGTCTGTGAGCTTGCCCGGCTTGTTGAGCACCTTCAGTGGAATGGCGGCCTTGCCCAGGTCATGCATCAGACCCGCCAAACCGGCCAGCCGCTGCTGGTCGTCCCCGAGCTTGAGCTGTTTTGCCAGTGCAATCATGAGCGCGCACACCGCCACCGAATGCATGTAGGTGTAGTCGTCGGCCGTTTTCAGGCGGGCCAGGCTGATCAGCGCACCCGGATTGCGGGTCACGGAATCGGAGATTTCCTCTACCAGGCTCTGCAGTCCCACCGAATCCACCGCGCGGCCCATGCGCGCCTCATTGAACATGGAGACCACTGCCTGCTTTGACTTCACGCAGATGGCGGCCGCCATTTCGAGCTCACTTTGCATGTCCGCAGGCTGGCGGTTGCGCTTGGGCGGAGGCGGCGGGGTCGGCAGGGTGACCTCGATGGGGGGCAGATCCGACAGCAGACTGAAGTCGGTTTCGATCTGTGCATCGACCTCTTCACGTGACACCGAGGCGGTGCCGACAGCGACGTCCGCGCCCTTGTCGGTGTCGATCCAGCATTCGCGGATGGAGGTGGCCAGGATACGGGCCAGGTCGTCAGGGTCCTGGAGCAGGAATTTGGCGCGCCAGAAGGGATGCTCCATCCACGAGCCGCAAAACTCGTGCAGGTACATACCCAGGGTGAGGTGCTTCACGTCGATGCGTTTGAGCATGGTGGCTGGCTGGAATGGGTGGCAAAAAGGCGTAACAATCAGCAACCATATTAGTCTTTTTCTTCACCGGGGCTGACAGATCGCTGAGCCAGCTGCAGCCTGCAGTCACCCTGGGCGAACCCGGGACTGGCGTTGGGGGCGGGCGGCCGGTGCGACCGCAGGCCGCTGGCGGCATAAAGCTACCAGACCTGCTCGGAAAAACCCGACCACAGCTCGATCATGTCGGGAAAATTCCAGTGGCCGGGGTCTTCCCGCGCCACGATTTTCTCGGTGGCGCAGGGCGCGGCCAGGTTCACCAGTTCGGGTGGAATGCGCAGGTCGTATTTGGTCGAAAAGAAGACTTTGACGACCGGGGTGGTGAGCGCTGCAGGGGCCTGCTCGACCACTACGCCCAGGCGCCCAGAAGTCAGCCGCACCAGCGAGCCCACCGGGTAGATGCCGATGCTTTTGACGAACGCCTGGAAAAGCCGGGGGTCCAGATGGTGGCCCGACCATTCGGCCATGCGGCGCAGCGATTCGGAAGGATCCCAGCCGTTTTTGTACGGGCGGTCGGAAGTGATGGCGTCATAGACATCGCAGATCGCGGTCATGCGGGCGATCAGGCTGATGGCGTCGCCCTTCAGTTTGTCGGGGTAGCCCGTGCCATCCATTTTTTCGTGGTGATGTAAGCAGGCGTCCAGCACGGCCTCGGGCAGGTTGCCGCTCTTCTTGAGAATCTGGTAGCCAGACGCGGAGTGGTTGCGCACCACATCGAATTCCTGATCGGTGAGCCGGCTGGGCTTTTTGAGCACGACCATAGGCGTTGCGATTTTGCCAAGATCGTGCAGCAGGCCTGCCATGCCGGCGACGCGGGTTTGCTCGTCGTCGAGTTTGAGCTGCCGTGCCAGTGCCACCATCAGGGCGCACACCGCCACCGAATGCATGTAGGTGTAGTCGTCCGCCGTTTTCAGGCGTGCCAGGCTGATCAGTGCATCGGGGTTGCGGGTGATGGAATCGGAAATGTCTTCCACCAGGTTCTTGACGCTGGGGGTGTCCACGGCGCGGCCCATGCGCGCTTCGCTGAACATCGACACGACGGCTTCCTTGGACTGTCTGCAGATGAACGCGGCCATCTGCAGCTCGGAGTCAATGTCTGTGGGGGCGTGGTTGCGCGGGGCAGGCGTCGGCGGGATGGCCTGCGGTGGTGGGGGTGTGTTCTCTGGTGCGCTGAAGTCGGTATCGCTCTGCGCATCAACTTCTTCCCAGGAGATAGAGGCGGTGCCGATGGCCACATCCATGCCTTTGTCGGTGTCGATCCAGCATTCGCGGATGGAGGTGGCACGGATGCGGGCCAGATCCTCGGGGTCCTTGAGCAGAAATTTGGCGCGCCAGAAGGGATGCTCCATCCAGGAGCCGCAAAACTCGTGCAGATACATGCCCAGGGTGAGATGTTGGATGTGGATACGCTTGAGCATGACGAAAGCACTGACCTCGAAAGAGCACCGTAACAAGGTGTGAACAAAGGCAAGCATGGTAGCCTTTTTGGCCTGCCACCGTCACTTGCTCCTCTGTCTCTTCTCCTTCCATGCCTGCAGCCCCAAAAATCGTTCCCCGAGCGGCCGCTCCGGCACCTGCCCTGTCGGCTGCCAAGGGCGGGGCCTCCGTGGCGCAAAAGGCGCTGCAAAAGCTGGGGCTGCGCCGCGACATTGACCTGGCCCTGCACCTGCCCCTGCGCTACGAGGATGAAACCCGCATCACCCCGCTGGCCAACGCGCGCGACGGGCAGATGGTGCAGATCGAAGCCACGGTGACGGCCAGCGAGATTCAGCTACGCCCGCGTCGTCAGTTGCTGGTGCAGGTGGAGGACGACACCGGCAGTTGCGAGCTGCGCTTCTTCAGCTTCTACCCCTCGCACCAGAAAACCCTGGCGGTGGGCGCGCGCCTGCGCATCCGGGGCGAGGTCAAGGGCGGCTTCTGGGGGCGGCAGATGATGCACCCGGCGTTCCGCGTGGCGGGCGGCGAGCTGCCTGCGGCGTTGACGCCTGTCTACCCCACCACCGCCGGTCTGCCCCAGCCCTACCTGCGCCGGGCCGTGGTGGGCGCGCTGAGCCGGGTGGACCTGTCGGACACCCTGCCGTCCGGCTGCGAGCCGCCGGTGACGCAGGTTTATAGCCAAAATGGCCTGCAGCGCTTATTCAGCCTGCGCGAGGCGCTCACTTTTTTGCACCACCCCACGCCCGATGTGGCGCTGTCCACGCTGGAAGACCACAGCCACCCCGCGTGGCAGCGCCTGAAGGCCGAGGAGCTGCTGGCCCAGCAGCTGTCGCAGCAGCAGTCGCGCCGCGCACGCGACATGCTGCGTGCGCCCGTATTGCGCGCCCAAAAAGCCGCCGATGGCGCCTTGCCGCTGCATGAGCAGTTGCTGGCCGTGCTGCCCTTCAGCCTCACCTCCGCCCAGCGCCGCGTGGGCGAAGAAATTGCCGCCGACCTGGCCCGCGCCGTGCCCATGCACCGCCTGCTGCAGGGCGACGTGGGCTCGGGCAAAACCGTGGTCTCGGCCCTGGCCGCGTGCCTGGCCATGGACGCCGGCTGGCAGTGCGCGCTGATGGCGCCCACCGAAATCCTGGCCGAGCAGCACTTTGCCAAGATGATCGGCTGGCTCGAACCCCTGCTGGCCGCACGCGGCCGCCGTGTGGCCTGGCTGGTGGGCGGGCAAAAAAAGAAAGAACGCACCGCCATGCTGGCGCTGGTGGCGAGCGGCGAAGCCGCCCTGGTGGTGGGCACCCACGCCGTCATCCAGGAGCAGGTGCAGTTCAAGAACCTGGCGCTGGCCATCATCGACGAGCAGCACCGCTTTGGCGTGGCGCAGCGGCTGGCACTGCGGCAAAAGCTGGCTGCGGGCGTCGCCGCCGGGCCGCCCCAAGGCGACGCAGCCCCCTCGGGGGGCAGCGACCCGCGCAGCGGCGGAGCGTGGGGGCCTGTGGTCGCTATGGAACCGCACATGCTCATGATGAGTGCTACGCCCATCCCGCGCACGCTGGCCATGAGCTACTACGCCGACCTGGATGTGTCGGTCATCGACGAGTTGCCCCCAGGGCGCACGCCCATCGTCACCAAGCTCATCGCCGACAGCCGCAAGGACGAGGTGATTGCGCGCATCGGCGCGCAGGTTGCGGCCGGGCGGCAGGTGTACTGGGTGTGCCCGCTGATTGAAGAGAGCGAGGCGCTCGACCTTTCCAACGCCACGGCCACACACGCCGACCTGAGCGAGGCCTTGCCCGGCGTGATGGTCGGCCTGTTGCACTCGCGCATGCCCACGGCCGAGAAGAAGGCCGTGATGGCGCTGTTCACCAGCGGGCAGATGGGCGTGCTGGTCAGCACCACGGTGATCGAGGTGGGCGTGGACGTGCCCAATGCCTCGCTCATGGTGATTGAGCACGCAGAGCGCTTTGGCCTGTCGCAGCTGCACCAGTTGCGCGGCCGGGTCGGGCGGGGCGCGGCCGCTTCGGCCTGCGTGCTGCTGTATGCCACCAACGACAGCGGGCGGGTGGGCGAGACGGCGAAAGAGCGCCTGCGCGCCATGGCCGAGACCAACGACGGCTTCGAGATCGCCCGGCGTGACCTCGAAATCCGCGGGCCGGGCGAGTTTCTGGGGGCGCGCCAGTCGGGCGATGCACTGCTGCGCTTTGCCGACCTGGCCACCGACACCCACCTGCTCGAATGGGCGCGCGAACTGGCCCCGCAGATGCTGGACCGCCACCCCGAGTTGGCTGCCCGGCATGTGGCGCGCTGGTTGGGTGGAAAATCAGACTATCTCAAGGCATGAGACGCTGCGATCAACACAGACGCGGCCTGCTGGAACACACCATGACCCTCACCGAACTCAAGTACATCGTCGCCGTGGCACGGGAGAAGCACTTCGGCCATGCGGCCGATGCCTGCTATGTCTCGCAACCCACTCTGTCGGTGGCTATCAAGAAGCTGGAAGAAGAGCTGGATGTGAAGCTCTTCGAGCGCAGCGCGGGCGAGGTGACGGTGACGCCGCTGGGCGAAGAGATCGTGCGCCAGGCGCAAAGCGTGCTGGAGCAGGCGGCCGCCATCAAGGAGATTGCCAAGCGCGGCAAAGACCCGCTGGCCGGGCCGCTCACGCTGGGGGTGATCTACACCATTGGGCCCTATCTGCTGCCCGATCTGGTGCGCCAGGCCATCAAACGCTCGCCCCAGATGCCGCTGATGCTGCAAGAGAATTTCACCGTCAAGTTGCTGGAGATGCTGCGCACCGGCGAGATCGATTGCGCCATTCTGGCCGAGCCTTTTCCGGACACCGGGCTGGCCATGGCGCCGCTGTACGACGAGCCTTTCATGGCGGCGGTGCCCAGCACGCACCCGCTGGCCGCGCAAAAATCCATCACGGCAGCCGAGCTCAAGAGCGAGACCATGCTGCTGCTGGGCGCGGGCCACTGTTTTCGCGACCATGTGCTGGAGGTCTGCCCAGAATTTGCGCGCTTTGCCAGCAACGCCGAGGGCATCCGCAAGTCGTTCGAAGGCTCGTCACTGGAGACCATCAAGCACATGGTGGCCGCCGGCATGGGGGTGACGCTGGTGCCGCGCCTGTCGGTGCCGCGCGATGCGCTGCTGACCGTGTCGCGCCGGCGCAAGAGTGACGAGACCTACATCCGCTACCTGCCCATCCGCGAGGAAGACGGCAGCCCGCCGCCCACGCGCCGCGTGGTGCTGGCCTGGCGGCGCAGTTTCACGCGCTACGAAGCCATTGCCGCGCTGCGCAACGCCATTTATGCCTGCGAGCTGCCGGGCGTCACGCGGCTGTCATGACCTGATGCGACCGTGCATCGGGCATCGGCGTTGCGACAGGTATTGAACGGCGGTTGTGCCGCGGGCGCACGGTTTCCTGCGCTACAGTGGGCCATTGCGCTGCAGGCCGGTTTCCCGGCGCCCGCAGCCGTTGTTTAACCCGCCCTTTCCAGGAGAAATGACATGGCCAAAGCTTCCAGCAAAACCTCGGCACCCACCATCAACATCGGCATCAGCGAGAAAGACCGCGCAGCCATCGCCCAGGGCCTGTCGCGCCTGCTGGCCGATACCTACACGCTGTACCTCACCACCCACAACTTCCACTGGAATGTGACGGGCCCGATGTTCAACACGCTGCACACCATGTTCATGACGCAGTACACCGAGCTATGGAATGCGGTGGACCCGATTGCCGAGCGCATTCGCTCGCTGGGCCATGTGGCGCCGGGCTCGTATGCCGATTTTGGCAAGCTCGCCAGCGTGCCCGACGCACCCAGCAAGCCCCCCAAGGCGCTGGACATGGTGCGCGTGCTGGTCGAGGGCCATGAAGCCGTGGCACGCACCGCGCGCAGCCTGTTCTCGTTGGTCGACAAGGCCAGCGACGAGCCCACGGCCGACCTGCTGACCCAGCGCCTGACGGTGCATGAGCAGGCCGCGTGGATGTTGCGCTCTTTGCTGGAAGACTGATTCCCTTCGCTGGATCATGGGGCGTGTCTGCTGCCGGCGCTCATTTCTGGCAGTGGACCTTCACCGTGGCGCCGTGACCTGGCCAGACACACACCATGCCCTCTACCAGCCAGCACGGCCCGGGTGCAGAGCTTGAAATCAAGCTGGCCCTGCCCACGGCCGACCCCGCTAGCCTGGCCCGTCAACTGGCGCGTTTGCCAGCGCTGGCGCGCCGCAAGCCCGTGCGCAAGCAGGTGGACAACATCTACTTCGACACACCCGCGCAGGCCTTGCGCGCCCAACGCATGGCCCTGCGCCTGCGCCGGGTGGGCGGGGATGACGCGCCGCAGTGGCTGCAAACCTTCAAGACCAGCGACGGCGGTGATTCCGCACTGAGCCTGCGTGGTGAGTGGGAGGTGCCGGTGCCGGGGCCCGCGCTGGTGCAGGCCGCTTTGCAGGCCGCGCCCCCCTGGCAACGCCTGGACCCCGAGGGCGCGGTGTTTGCCGCGCTGCAGCCGTGCTTTGCCACGGCATTTGAACGCACGGCCTGGACGGTGCGCCGGCGCGATGGCAGTGTGATCGAGGTGGCACTGGACTTGGGGCAGATCACCAGCGGACAGCGCAGCGTGCCGATTTGCGAGCTGGAGCTGGAGCTGCTGGCGGGTGCGCCCACCGCGCTGTTCGATCTGGCGCGGCACATCGCGCTGCACATCGCCGTGCTGCCGCTGGCGGCCAGCAAGGCGCAGCGCGGCCACGCGCTGCGCGATGGCACGCTGGACACCCCCCTGCGCGCTCGCCCGCAGCGACTGGGCGGCGACGTCGCCTGGCACCACATGGTGCAGCCCGTGCTGGGCGAGATGTTTGCCCAGTTCACCGCCAACCTGAACGCTTTGCGCCATTGCGATGATCCGGAACTGGTGCACCAGGCCCGGGTGGGCTGGCGGCGCTTTCGCGGCGCCGTGCGCCTGTTCAAGCCTGCCGTGCCCGCGCAGGCGTTGCCCTCGTGGCAGGGGCTGCAACCCCTGCTGACCGCGCTGGGCGAGTTGCGCGACCTGGATGTGGCGTGTACCCAGACCCTGCCCGCGCTGCAAAACGCCTTTGTGGCCGAGTGCGCCGAGCGAATGCAGGCTTGGCAGGCCATGGAGCTGGCGTTTCGCCACGCCGCGGTGCAGCAGCGCCGGGCGGTGCGCCATGCGTTGCAGGCGCCGGCGGTGGGCTCCGACTTGCTGGCCATCACCCTGTGGCTGGACGACATGTCCCGGCCGCAGGCCTGGGGCGACAGCCCGGGTTTGCCCGGAAAAACCGTGCGCCGCTGGGTGCGCCAGCGCATCCAGCGGCTGCATGCGCAATGGAAAAAGGCGCTGCGCGACAGCACCCACGCCGAAAGCCAGCACCGCGCGCGCATTCTGGCCAAGCGCCTGCGCTACAACATCGAGGCCTTGTGCCCGCTCTTGCCCGCCCGCACGCAACGCTGGCTGCAGCAGGCCAGCGGTGTGCAGGCGGGGATTGGCGCATCACGCGATCTGTTGCAGGCCGGTGTGCTGGCCCAGCGGCTGGCAGTGGACCGGGGCATTGTGGCGTTTCTGCGCGGCTATGCCGCCGGCCGGGCTGGTGTGCCCTGGGCATCGCAGCTGCCGGGTAGCGTATAAAGCGCCTTTTCCTGGCAAGCCCGCCAGCGCGTTCGGGTGGCTACGCTCGCCGCTTTCCTCTGCCGTCCTTTCGTCGCCCGCTCTCGTTTGTTTTCCGTTGGTTTCAGCATGACTCCTTCCCCGCGCAGCCGCTTTTCCCTGTACCTTGACCTGATCCGCTGGAATCGGCCTGCCGGCTGGTTGGTGTTGATCTGGCCCACGCTCAGCGCGCTGTGGGTGGCAGCGGGCGGGTTTCCCGGCTGGCATCTTCTGGCGGTGTTTGTGCTGGGCACCATCCTGATGCGCAGCGCCGGTTGCTGCATCAACGACGTGGCCGACCGCGACTTTGACCGCCACGTCAAGCGCACGGCGCAGCGGCCCATCACCTCGGGCCAGGTCTCGGTCAAGGAAGCGCTGGCGCTGGGCGCGGTGCTGGCCCTTGTTTCGCTCGGGCTGGTGCTCACCACCAACTGGGCAGCGGTGGCCTGGTCGGTTCCCGCGCTGCTGGTGACCATTCTTTATCCGTTCACCAAGCGCTTTTTTGCCATGCCGCAGGCGGTGCTGGGCATTGCCTTCAACTTCGGCATCGTGATTGCGTTTGCCGCCGTGCGGGGCGAAGTGCCGGCCATGGCGTGGCTGCTGTGGCTGGGCAACCTGTTTTGGGTGCTGGCCTACGACACCGAATACGCCATGGTGGACCGCGATGATGACCTGAAGATCGGCATGAAAACCTCGGCCATCACGCTCGGGCGTTTTGATGTGGCGGCCATTGTGGTGTTCTACCTGTTATTCTTGGGTTTTTGGGTGCTAGCGCTTATCCCGCTTGCGCTAGATGCTATTTTTTATATAGCAATTGCCCTGGCGCTGGCCCAGGTAGGGTGGCACTGGTGGCTGATCCGCACACGCACGCGCGAGGGGTGTTTTCGCGCGTTTCGCATGAACCACTGGGTGGGGTTCACGCTGTTTGCCGGCATTGCGGGCAGCAGCCTGGTGCGTTGACGGCCGCACTTGCCGTGCCTGGCAGGCCTTTGGCGAGCTAATTGTGTTTTGTCCTACAACGGGCCATGGCACTTGTCCCGATGATCCAGGGCTCGGTGTGCTGCCTGGGGTCATCCCGCTGCGCCTAGGGCCTTTCGGCATGGTGCTGCACCCCATTGGCAGCCGATGATTTCATTTCTTGCAGGCTCCTGTCCAGGACAGGGGCAAGCTCATCTGGTGATTTATGCGAATCCTATACGTCGAGGACAACCGTGAGTTGCGCGAGACGATTGGCATGCTCATGGAGGCGGAAGGCCGGACAGTGACTTCATGCGCCACGGCCGAAGAAGCACTGAAACTGGATGCGCAGCAGGGTTTCGATCTGCTGGTGTCCGATGTCAGCCTGCCGGGCATGTCCGGAACCGAACTTGCCCGCCAGCTGCTGGCCGAAGATCCTGGGCGGCGGGTGGTGCTGTGCTCGGGCTACCCGCTGGGTGGCTATCCCGACGCCTGGGGCCCCAACGTGCGCACCTTGCTCAAGCCGTTTGAGCTAGAAGAACTTGAGCTATTGCTCGGCTCCATCCAGCAAGCCGTGGAACGGTCGGACGCCTGACCCCTTTGTGGGTTTTTCTGAGCCCAGAACCGGCTTTCACTGCGGCTCAGGTGTTCGACCACTTTTCTGCCGCTGGTGACACCCGGGGTAACTCCACCACAAAGCGTGTTGTGCCGTCTTGCGAGTGCACATCGATACGGCCCCCGTGCGCCCGAACGACCTGGTGGGCAATGAACAACCCCAACCCCAGCCCCTGGTGGCGGCCCGGTGCGCGGTCGCGGCCCCGAAAAGGGTCGAAGAGGTGCGGCAGCAGTTCTGGCGCGATGGTGCCGCCGTTGGAGACCGCCACCGTCACCACGCTCGCCTGGGTGCCATCCACGGCCACCCGCACGGGCTGGTCGGGGGCGCCGTGGTGGATCGCGTTGCCGACAATATTGGTGGCCACCTGGCACAGGCGCTCACTGTCCCATACACCCGCCATATCGCCCTGCAGCACGGATTCGATGTTGCGGTCGGGGAAGCTCGTCTGCACTTCGTCCAGCGTGCGCTGCACAATGGATTGCATGTCGGCACGCCCCAGTTGCAGCGCCAAACCACCGGCGTGGCGGATGCGGGTCACATCCAGCAGGTCTTCGATCATGCGGCCCATGCGCTGGCTGCTGCTCAGCACCCGGTCCGCGAGGACGGCGACCCGGTTGGTGTCGGGCTGCCGCTTGAGCACCGTGGCCGCAGCGCTGATGGACATGAGCGGGGTGCGCAGGTCGTGGCTGAGCACGGCCGTGAACATTTCATTGACGCGCAGCGCCGCCGTGCGTTCCTCCAGTTCGCGCGCCTGTGCCTGCTTGCGGCGCTGCAACTCGAAGAAAACGTTGGCCTTGTTGATCAGCATGTGGGAATCAATGGGCTTGTAAAGAAAGTCCACCGCGCCACTTTCGTAGCCCCGAAACTGCCAGTTGTGTTCGCGCGATCCCGCCGTGATGAAGATCAGCGGAATATGCCGCGTGCGCTCGCTACCGCGAATGAGCTCAGCCAGCTCGAACCCGCTCATCTCAGGCATCTGCACATCCAGCAAGGCCAGCGCCACATCGGTGTGGGTCAGTAACAGTTCCAGGGCCTCGGGCCCCGACTGTGCCTTGAGGATTTCAAGCCCGTCACGCTGCAACAGCGCTTCCAGAGCGATCAGGTTTTCCAGAACGTCATCGACAAGCAGGCATTTGATGCAGTCGGTAGATGGCATGGGACGTTTCAACGATAGAGGGCGTGTGGAGGTGGAAACTGCCGGCATCACAGCAAGCAATTTTCATGCAGATGGGCCAGCAGGTCGGCAATGCCTGCGGGTGGCAAGACATGGTGGACCGCAACGCGTGCCAGGGCGGCATGGGGCATGGCAGGCATGGAAGCGCTGGCGGGGTCCTGCACCACGACCAGCCCGCCTGCGGCGGCAATGGCCTGCAGGCCGCGTGCGCCATCTTCATTGGCACCCGACAGCAAAATGCCCAGCAGGCGCTCACCATACTGGTCGGCTGCGGACTCGAACAGAACGTCGATCGAGGGGCGCGAAAAATGCACGGGCGCATCCACCGACAACGCGAGCCTCGGCCCGGCGTCCACCAGCAGGTGGTAGTCCGGCGGCGCAAAGTACACCGTGCCCGGAGCAATTGCATCCTTGTCGTGCGCCTCCTTCAGGGGTAGGCCGCAGCGGTGGCGGAAGATCTCTGCCAGCAGGCTGGGCCGGTCGCGCGGCAGGTGCATCACCACCAACACCGCCGCGCGCAGGGTGGCAGGCAGGGCAGGCAACATGTACAACAGCGCGTCGATGCCACCGGACGAGCCGCCCACCACGATGGCGTCGTAGCCCGCTGAGGGGGGCCGAGCCTGGGGTGATTGCAAAGAAGTCGGCATCACAGGCCCGCCTTCTTCCGGTAGATGCGGTTTTCCGAAACAAAGTCATCAAACGCTTCCGTGTGCGTAGAAAACCTCAGCGACTCTTTGGAGCCCAGGCCCAGGAACCCCCGGTGGCACAGCGCGTCGCGAAACAGCCCGAGCGCGCGGTTCTGGAGCTCGCGGTCAAAATAGATCAGTACATTGCGGCACGACACAAGGTGCATCTCGGCAAACACGCTGTCGGTGGCCAGGCTGTGGTCCGAGAACACCATGTGCTCACGCAGGGATTTGTCAAAAACCACCCGCCCGTAGCGCGCGGTGTAGTAGCTGGACAGCGAGCCGCGCCCACCGGAGCGGGCATGGTTCTCGGTGAAAGCGGCGATACGCGCCATGTCGAACACGCCGGATTCGGCCGCGCGCAGGGCATGCGGGTTGATGTCGGTGGCATAGATCAGCGTGCGGTCCAGCAGCCCTTCTTCCTGTAGCAGGATGGCCAGCGAATAAACCTCTTCGCCAGTGCTGCAGCCTGCCACCCACACCCTTAGCGAAGGGTAGGTGCGCAGCAGCGGCACCACCTCGTCACGCAGCGCGCGAAAGTAGCTGGGGTCGCGAAACATGTCGCTGACCTGGACCGTGAGGTATTCCAGCAGCGCCGGGAATACGGTGGGGTCGTGCAGCACGCGGTCTTGCAGTTGCGACAGTGTCTTGCAGTCAAAATGCAACAGCGCCGAGCCCAGGCGCCGCTTGAGCGACGCCTGGGCATACCCCCGAAAGTCGTAGTGGTAGCGGTGAAAAATCGCGTCGATCAGCAGGCGCTGCTCGATGTCGGCGATGCGCGCTTTCTTCTGGTACGGCATAGGTGCTGGCGGGCTGGGGGCGGTGCCTGGCTACTTGGGCATCCACACTCGCACCAGCGACAGGAGCTTTTCCACGTCCAGTGGCTTGGGGATGTAGTCGTTGGCACCGGCGGCCAGGCACTTTTCCTGGTCGTCCTTCATGGCCTTGGCTGTGAGCGCAATGATGGGCAGGCGGCGCCATTCGGGGCGGTTGCGGATCTCGCGCATGGCAGTGTAGCCGTCCATCTCCGGCATCATGATATCCATCAGCACCAGGTCGATCACCGGGCTGTCCGCATTGCCCGCGCGCGCCAGCTTGTCCAGCGCTTCACGCCCGTTGCGGGCAATTTCGACCCGAATGCCTGTGGGTTCCAGGATGCTGGAGAGCGCAAATACATTGCGCACATCGTCCTCCACCACCAATACGGTGCGGCCTTCCAGTGCCGACTCGCGGTTGCGCGCGGTCTGAAGCATCTGGCGGTGCTCAGCCGACAAATCAGACTCCACCTGGTGCAAAAACAACGTGACCTCGTCCAGCAGTCGCTCTGGTGAGCGAGCGTCCTTGATGATGATGGACTTGGAGAACCGAAGCAGCTTTTGCTCTTCATCGCGCGACAGGGCGCCGCCGGTGTAAACGATCACGGGCGGAAACGACACCCCGTCCTGCTCGGTCATCTGCTGCAGCAGCTCGTAGCCATTCAGGTCGGGCAGGTTCAGGTCCATCACCATGCAGTCGAACGTGGAGCCGCGCAGGTGATTGAGCGCGGCGGCGGCGGTGCCGGCGCCCACAATTTCCACATCCTCGCTGCTGAGCAGGTGCCGCACGCTCTCGCGCTGGCGCTCGTCGTCTTCCACCACCAGCACGCGGCGCAGGTGCTGGGTGAATTTGGCTTCCAGCCGCTGCAGGGCCTGCACCAGCTCTTCGCGTTTGACGGGCTTGAGCGCATAGCCAATCGCGCCTCGTCCCATGGCCTCCTGGGAATAGTCGGCCACCGACACCACATGCACCGGGATGTGGCGGGTAGCGGGGTTGCGCTTGAGCTGGTCGAGCACACCCAGGCCCGAAAAATCGGGCAGATTCACATCCAGCACAATGGCGCTGGGCAGGCTTTGCGCTGCAAAAGCCAGGCCGTCGGCCGCGTTGTAGGCCAGATGGCATTCAAAGTCCATCTCACGGGCGAGGTCGCACAGGATCTGGGCAAAACGCTTGTCGTCCTCGATCACCAGAATGCTGCGCGGCCCGGCGCGAACCGGGACAGGCTGGGCCACGGCAGCGATGGCGGAAGCTGAAGAGCCTGCGGGAACAGGCGCAGGCTGTCCCGCAGTGGGCCCTGTCTGGACGGTCGACGGTGTGCCGGAGGGCGCTTCGGGCGTTGCCAAGTCGAGAGGCGCCACAGCGCGGGGCTCCGCCGGTTGCTGCGGCACGAGTCGCATAGGCACCATGAGCGTGAAAACACTGCCTTCGCCGGGCACGCTGTGCACCGTAAGGGTGCCTCCCAGAAGGTGCGCCAGATCCCGTGATATCGACAGGCCCAGCCCCGTGCCGCCGTATTTGCGGTGGGTGCTGCCATCGGCCTGGCGGAAGGCTTCAAAAATCAGGGCTTGTTGGTGGGGGGGGATGCCGATGCCGGTGTCCTTCACTGCGAACGACAGCGTGTCGTCGGGGTTGCGCGACACATGCAGTGCCACGGCGCCCTTGTCGGTGAACTTGAGCGCGTTGGACAGCAGGTTCTTCAGGACCTGGCCCAGGCGCTGCGGGTCGGTTTCGAAGCCGGCAGGTGTGTCGGGCGCCACGGTGGTGGTGAGCTCCAGGCCTTTTTCCTGCGCCACTGGGCGCAACGGGTCGACCAGCGCCTGCAGCGTCCGGGCGATGTTAACGGGTTCTACCTCTACGGTGGCTTGTCCGGATTCGATCTTCGCCAGGTCCAGGATGTCGTTGATCAGCGCCAGCAGGTCGTTGCCCGCGGCGTAGATCGTCTGCGCAAACTTCACCTGCTCGGGGCTCAGGTTGCCGGGCTTGTTGTCGGCCAGCAGCTTGGCCAGGATGAGCGTGGAGTTCAGCGGCGTGCGCAACTCGTGGCTCATGTTGGCCAGAAACTCGCTTTTGTATTGGCTGGCCAAAGCCAGTTCGCGGGCCTTGTCCGTCATGGCGCTTTGGGCGCGCAGCAGTTGCTCGCGCTGGTGTTCCAGCTGTTTGGTTTGCGCTTCCAGGTTGGCATTGGTCTGTTCCAGCTCGGTCTGCTGGACTTCCATTTGCGCTTGCGACTCTTGAAGGATGCGGCTTTGCTGCTCCAGCTCTTCGTTGTTGACGCGCAGCTCTTCCTGTTGGGTCTGCAGTTCTTCGGACTGGCGTTGGGTTTCTTCCAGCAGCTCTTGCAGGCGGTTGCGGTCGATACCCGAGCGTATGGCCACGGCCAGCATCTCGGATGCACGCTCCAGCAGGCTGCGCTCGGCGTCGCTCACGGGGCGATAAAAGCCCAGCTCTATAACGGCAAACACTTCGCCGTTTTCCACGGCTGGCGCAATCAGCAGCTGGGTGGGGCTGGCCTGCCCGGTGCTGGATGAGACCGGCAGGTAGCCGGGCGGTACATCGCGCACGTCCAGCAGCTGGCGCGCGCGCGCGGCTTGCCCCACCAAACCTTCGTCGCTCAGAAGCTTTTGCGCCAGGCGCTCGCGTGGCAAGGCATAGCCGCCGAACAGCGTAAAGCCGCCGTTGCGGTCCGCCACATACCCGGCACCCACCTGGGCCCTGAGGTAGGTAGCCAGGTATTCGAGTGCCAGCTGGCCCACATCTTCCAGCCGGTGGTCGCCCTGGATGCGCTGGCCCAGGCCGGTAAGCCCTGCGGACACCCAGGACTGCTGGCTCTTGGCTCGGTATTCGCGCGCCGTGATGGCGGCTGACAGACAGATCAGCGCCAGCAGCACCATTGAGCCACCCGCCGAGTACAGGTTGGAGTTGCTCGCGGCGTTGACCCACTCCTGACGCCGCTCGGCCAGTTGCTGGTTTTGCTGGACGCGCAAGCTTTCTGCAACGTCGCGCATCCGGTCCATGATGCTTTTGCCGGCTCCGGAATGCACCAGTCCCATTGCACCCACCGCATCACCGTTTTTGCGCAGCGCCAGAGCTTCATTGAGTTCGCGCAGCTTCAGCTGGGTCAGCTCTTCCAGTTGCACCACCAGTTGCTGGTGGGCAGGGTCGCTTCTTGAGCTGAATTCGAGTTCGGCCAGGTGCTTGGAGAGTGTCGTCACTGCCTGTTGATAGGGCTGCAGGTAGGCCATGTCTCCGGTCAGGAGGTAGCCACGCTGGCTGCTCTCTGCATCCCTGACCGCCGCGTTGAAAAAATTGAGCTGTCGCATCGCCAGGGAGGTGAGGTCCATGGCGTGCACGGCATCGGAGCGCGTCTCGGCGGACCGGAAATTGACGATGGCGATGACGAGGGTGGCGAGGGCCGCCACCACAAAACCTGCCACCAGCGCGCGAGGAATGGCGAAACGCGAGGCGGCCTGGGGGCTCGAAGAACGGGGCATGCGTTGCAGGTCCGTGAGGTTGCTGGAGCAAAGACTTTACCGGGTTTACGGCAGACTGGGCAGCAGGGCAGCGCACCCTTGGCGTGTGCAACGGCCCGGCCGCTGTGGGCGCCAAGCCGGCGGTCACCACGTTGGCGTCACCAACTCTGAGGCCATTGCTCGGCCATTGCTCGGCCATTGTCCGGCCGCTACTCGTGCGGCGGGTGGCCATCGCCCACCCGGTCTGAAGGCGCGTGACCGCCATACCGCAGTCGCTGCGAAAACTGGCATTGCAAACTCGAGCATTGCGCAGGGCCGAGTGCATGTGCCCATCCATCATGGCGTTCTGCTTGGTTGAATGCCATTTTATGGCTCTCGCGCTTTGTGGGTAAGCGCGACGCGCTATTGTTTATATAGCAATTTTTGCCCGAATTCGCGCGGCACTTTTGTAGGTACTGTGGCGTGTCACAGTGATCCTGATCCGCATACGTACGCGTGGAGGCGCTTCACCGCAATTTTCAGGTGAGCACGCCGGTGTTGGCGTGCCTCGCAGGCCGTCACATGCTGCGGCTAATGCTCATTAAATAATAGCTGTTAGCGCTTTATGGATAAGGGCTAGACGGCAAAACACTGGCTCTCTTCCGTTTCGGGTGGAGCGCTACAGTTCAAAAAAATCTGTTGACACCCCCTGAACAGGAGCCGTTCCGATGCAAGAAGCATTGTTTTGCCAAGCGTTAGGCCTTGCAGCCCCTTGGGCGGTCGAGCGTGTTGCGCTGGACGTGGAGCGCAGTCGCATCGACCTGTACGTTGTCTGGCGCTCAGGCAGTGCAGCATGCCCGGCGTGCTCAGCCGCTGATCAAAAGCTCCATGACCACCGCCAGCGCAGCTGGCGGCATCTGGACTTCTTTCAGTTCGAGG
>NZ_QOZT01000189.1:0-404 GCF_003345135.1 Acidovorax sp. BoFeN1 | reverse complement strand
ACTCCGTGTTCGCCGGCACCATCAACGAATCCGGGTCGTTCGAATATCGCGTCACCGCAGCGGCAAGCGACTCCACACTGGCACGGATCATTCACGCCGTCGAGGCCGCGCAAGGCAGTCGAGCGCCCACGCAGCGCTTCGTTGACCAGTTCGCCCGGCTGTACACGCCCATTGTGTTCGCGGTTGCGCTTGCGGTGGCCATCGTCCCTCCGCTGGTCTTCGGTGCGACTTGGCTGGACTGGATCTACAAGGCCCTAGTTCTTCTCGTGATTGCTTGCCCCTG
Source organism: Acidovorax sp. BoFeN1 (assembly GCF_003345135.1). NCBI lineage: Bacteria > Pseudomonadati > Pseudomonadota > Betaproteobacteria > Burkholderiales > Comamonadaceae > Acidovorax > Acidovorax sp. BoFeN1. The sequence goes on along the minus strand of NZ_QOZT01000189.1, from coordinate 121 downwards.
CGCGCTCGTGATCTCGACGCCGGTGAGCATTGTGAGCGGCCTGGCGGCCGCCGCGAAGCGCGGCATCCTCATCAAGGGCGGCGTCTATCTGGAAGAGGGACGCAAGCTGAAATGGTTGGCG
>NZ_QOZT01000188.1:0-414 GCF_003345135.1 Acidovorax sp. BoFeN1 | reverse complement strand
CAGCACGCGCGCGGGCCACGCACGTCGAGGCGCTGACCGCGCGCGTGCTGCGGTACCGGCTGGTCGATCGGTCCGACTACTCGTGCGCCCTGATCGACCTCCGGATCGCGCTCGACCGCACTCGCGACGAGGTGGTGCGGATGCGGCGCGAGAAGCAGCTCGCCGACGAGCGACGGCGCGGCGCACGATGATGAGGTATAGCACCCGATGATCGACCAGGGGACCGCGACGCTGTGGGCGCAGTTGTGAACGTGATCGTGAGCAGGGAGCCGACGATCACGAGACGGTGGAAGCGATGAGTGAGTACAGCGAACGCTCCCAGGAGCTCGCCCGAAAGCTCGGCGAGAAGGCCGCTCGGAATCTCGAACGCTCTGGGAAGATCGTTCGACGATCGGAGACCACCGGGCGGTACAC
>NZ_QOZT01000187.1:0-421 GCF_003345135.1 Acidovorax sp. BoFeN1 | reverse complement strand
ACCGAGCTCCAGCGGGCGTTCACTGCCCTGGCGGCCAAGCTGGAACGCAGAGGCGTTGTCGGTCAGGTGCACGTTGTCGGCGGGGCGGCGATGCTACTCGCCTACAACTCCCGTGTCACCACTCGCGATATCGACGCGTTGTTCTCAACTGACGGGCCTATGCTCGAAGCGATTCGTGAGGTCGCTGACGAAATGGGTTGGCCGCGAACGTGGCTCAACAATCAGGCCAGCGGGTACGTCTCCCGCACACCAGGTGAAGGCGCCCCCGTTTTCGATCACCCATTCCTGCATGTCGTAGCCACACCCGCGCAGCACCTTCTCGCGATGAAAGTCGTTGCGGCACGCGGCGTGCGTGACGGCGAAGACATTCGCCTCCTGCTCGATCGGCTGCGAATCACCAGCGCGGCCGGCGTATGGGAGA
>NZ_QOZT01000186.1:0-468 GCF_003345135.1 Acidovorax sp. BoFeN1 | reverse complement strand
GGTCGGCAAGGTCCTGCCGGATGCTCGCCTGCAGCACATGGGCGCCAGCGACCGGTACAACGCCTACCAACGCGTCGACTTCGAGCCCTGGCCCTATCAGCCTACCGCGAAGGCGCATCGCGATGTGCCCGCCTGGGTGCCGGCCGAGGTGCACGATACGCTGGCCTGGCGCGAGGGCAGTGCGATGCCATCGCTGACCGTGTCGCGAAATGCCAGTGCGGACCTCACGGTCGTCGTGGCCGAGCCGCTGCCGGCGTGGGGCCAGCAGATAGCCAACAATGCGCGCAACCGCATGATCGGCTTTGTGTTGTTCGTGAGTGTGTTGGTGACGTTCGCGCTGGTGGCGTGGTCTTTGGTGCGCGAGCGGCAGCACCACCGCGTGACGCGCCATCTGAACCAGCGGCTGCAGCGCACCAACAGCGCGCTCGCCAACGAGGCGCATTTCGATCATCTGACCGGTGTGCTGAC
>NZ_QOZT01000185.1:0-469 GCF_003345135.1 Acidovorax sp. BoFeN1 | reverse complement strand
GGCTACGCTGAACAAGCCGTCGAAAATTTCCGCGCAAACCTGGATGACGCAGTTTTTTGGACTTTTATGCCTCTCGCGCGGCCCATTTGGGCAGTTCGCGGGGCGCTGAGGCCCGATTTCCGCCCTTACGGGCGCACCTGTCCCAACAGATGACTGCGGCACAGGTAAATGTTGGCCAGCGCCAAGGCCGTGAACGCCCGCGTGGCGTTCTTCTGAAGCCCGCGGTAGCGCACCTTGGTGAATCCCCACAGGCGCTTGACCACCGCAAAGACATGCTCGACCCGGGCACGCACCCGCGATTTGTTGCGGTTCTTGGCCCGCTGAACTTCGTCCACCTCGCCCGCACGGCGGGTGCGCTGGTTGGTGAAGTCCTTGGCCTTGGGGGCCTTGCTCGCTATCAGTGCTTTCTGGCTGGCATAGGCCGAGTCGCCGTACACACGCCGCTCATTGCCATGCAGCAGATTGGGCA
>NZ_QOZT01000184.1:0-585 GCF_003345135.1 Acidovorax sp. BoFeN1 | reverse complement strand
GTGTTCATGGGAGGGCTTTCGTTGGGGGCCGCAGTGAGCGGTCGGGCTGCAGCGCAGGTTCCCGAGAGGCCAGACGGCTGTGCAGGCCTGAAAGGCCCGCCCCAAAGAACATGCGATGCGGCGCGGCCGCACGGTGCAGAGATCAGCGCGGTGCGCAGAGCTCCAAAGCCCATGATTTTAGTTCAGACCGGGGTGCCCTGCCGTCGCCTCCGGCAAGTTCAGGGCGATACCGTGCAGCCTTGCCGCCGCAATGCGCCGTGCCACGGGGTTCAGGCTTGCAGTTCGACATCGCTCACGGGATAGGCCACGCACGGCAGCACGCAGCCCTCGGCCATTTCTTCGGTGGACAGGCCCGGCCACTCGATCTCGTAGCGCACGCTGCCTTGGCGCAGCTGCCCCAGGCAGGTGCGGCAGGTGCCGTTGCGGCACGAGCTGGGCCAGTCAATGCCGCCTTGCTCCAGCGAAACCAGCAGGGGCTGGTCGGGCCAGGCATCGCATTGCGCACCGTCGGGGGCAACACGGGCAATGAAAAAGGGCGCTGTCATGGGGGAAAGGGATGAGTCGCTCATGGTTTCAGGGTGGGTG
>NZ_QOZT01000183.1:0-613 GCF_003345135.1 Acidovorax sp. BoFeN1 | reverse complement strand
CGACCGGCCACACTGCCGACGGGGGTGACGGGAGTGCACCGACATGGGCGCACAGTGGGCAATCCAGCGTGTGGCTGGGAGTCTCTCGGGCGCCTTCATCGCTTTTCGCCACCAGTTTGATGGCACCTGAGCCCGCGCAAATCAGCTCTACGGCCTGCGGACTGACCAGCGGCGAAGCCACGGCCACGCCGATCGACAGGGCAAACCACGCCAGCGCAAGGCGCGCGAACCAGCGAAGGTGCCGAAGGGTTTGCAGGAGGTGCCGCATGACGGCGCTGATTGTAGGGTGCCAACCCGCCATGGCCTTGACCGGGGTCATCTGTGCGACGGACTTCGCCGGTGCGCTCGCCTACGATGTGGGCTTCCACCCCACGACACCGGAGACAACCCCCATGCTGACACTCTGCGGCTTTTCAGCCAGCAACTACTACAACAAGGTCAAGCTCGCCCTGCTTGAAAAGGGCCTGCCCTTCACCGAAGAACGGGCTTGGGTGGGCGAGACCGACCCCAGCGCCACGCCGCTGGGCAAGGTGCCCTACCTGCGCACACCCCAGGGCACGCTGTGCGAATCGGCGGTAATGACCGACTACATCGAGGCCGCCCACCCCCAGCC
>NZ_QOZT01000182.1:0-659 GCF_003345135.1 Acidovorax sp. BoFeN1 | reverse complement strand
ACAACGGATTCGAGCAGTCGCGCAAGCCCACCCGACGTGAAGAGTTCTTGCGGACCATGGAGACAATAGTGCCTTGGGCCGCCCTGTGCCAGGTGATAGAGCCGCACTACCCCAAGGCCGGCAACGGCCGTCCGCCCATTGGGTTGGAGCGCATGCTGCGCATCCATTTTCTTCAGCACTGGTTCAACCTGGCCGATCTGGCGTGCGAGGAGGCTCTGTATGACAGTGCCAGTCTGCGCCGCTTTGTGGGGATTGACCTGGGCCGCGAACGCGTGCCCGACGCCACCACGCTGCTGAAGTTTCGCAAACTGCTCAATGAGCAAAAACTGGGTGAAGCCCTGTTTGCCAAGGTAGGCCAGCAATTGCAGGAGCGCGGCTTCAAGGTCAACACCGGCACCATCGTGGATGCCACGATCATCGCAGCGCCCAGCTCCACCAAGAACGCCGACAAGGCGCGCGACCCCGATATGCACCAGACCCGCAAAGGCCAGCAATGGTATTTCGGCATGAAGCTGCACATTGGCGTGGACAGCCAAAGCGGGCTGGCGCACAGCGCCGTGGTGACGGCGGCCAACGTGCATGACAAACACCCTCTGCCCAATCTGCTGCATGGCAATGAGCGGCGCGTGTACGGCGACTCGGCCTATGCCAGCCAGAAA
>NZ_QOZT01000181.1:0-718 GCF_003345135.1 Acidovorax sp. BoFeN1 | reverse complement strand
ACAGCGGCGGTGACGGTGTTGAGGGTGGCGCCTTTGATGGTGGCGTTGTCGTGTTCAGCAATAACGAGAGTTGTCATGACAGTCGTCTTTCTCTTGAATCTTGGAGGGTGTCGGCATCAACCGCGGTCTTCGATCAACCGGGGCCGATGCGCGGGACACCGAGGAAGGGCCGCCCCGCACCGAGGGTGTCGTCCCCCTTGGGGGGAAGGCGCAAAGCGACTCAGGGGGGTCAAATCACTTTTGCTTCGTTCTTGAGTTTGTCGACCAGGGCAGCCACATCAGCCACCTTGATGCCGGCACCACGTTTGGCAGGCTCTGCCACCTTGATCGTCTTGAGGCGCGGGGCCACGTCCACGCCGAGGTCTTCGGGCTTCATGGTGTCCAGCTGCTTTTTCTTGGCCTTCATGATGTTGGGCAAGGTGACGTAGCGGGGCTCGTTCAGGCGCAGGTCGGTGGTGATGACGGCAGGCAGGCTCAATGCCAGGGTTTCCAGGCCGCCGTCGACTTCGCGGGTGACGCTGACGCTGTCCGCCGAGAGTTCGACTTTGCTGGCGAACGTGGCCTGGGGCAGGTCGGCCAAAGCGGCCAGCATCTGGCCGGTCTGGTTGGCGTCGTCGTCGATGGCTTGTTTGCCCAGGATCACGAGCGATGGCTGCTCCTTGTCGATCAGCGCCTTCAAGAGCTTGGCCACGGCCAGCGGCTGCAGGTCGGCGTCGGT
>NZ_QOZT01000180.1:0-721 GCF_003345135.1 Acidovorax sp. BoFeN1 | reverse complement strand
ACAACGGATTCGAGCAGTCGCGCAAGCCCACCCGACGTGAAGAGTTCTTGCGGACCATGGAGACAATAGTGCCTTGGGCCGCCCTGTGCCAGGTGATAGAGCCGCACTACCCCAAGGCCGGCAACGGCCGTCCGCCCATTGGGTTGGAGCGCATGCTGCGCATCCATTTTCTTCAGCACTGGTTCAACCTGGCCGATCTGGCGTGCGAGGAGGCTCTGTATGACAGTGCCAGTCTGCGCCGCTTTGTGGGGATTGACCTGGGCCGCGAACGCGTGCCCGACGCCACCACGCTGCTGAAGTTTCGCAAACTGCTCAATGAGCAAAAACTGGGTGAAGCCCTGTTTGCCAAGGTAGGCCAGCAATTGCAGGAGCGCGGCTTCAAGGTCAACACCGGCACCATCGTGGATGCCACGATCATCGCAGCGCCCAGCTCCACCAAGAACGCCGACAAGGCGCGCGACCCCGATATGCACCAGACCCGCAAAGGCCAGCAATGGTATTTCGGCATGAAGCTGCACATTGGCGTGGACAGCCAAAGCGGGCTGGCGCACAGCGCCGTGGTGACGGCGGCCAACGTGCATGACAAACACCCTCTGCCCAATCTGCTGCATGGCAATGAGCGGCGTGTGTACGGCGACTCGGCCTATGCCAGCCAGAAAGCACTGATAGCGAGCAAGGCCCCCAAGGCCAAGGACTTCACCAACCAGCGCACCCGCCGTGC
>NZ_QOZT01000017.1:0-54796 GCF_003345135.1 Acidovorax sp. BoFeN1 | reverse complement strand
GCGGTGTATGCACTGAACCACCGGCCACGCAAGTGCCTGGGCTGGCGTACTCCGCATGAGGTGTTCTATGGGCTGGAGATCACTCCGCTTAGACTTGAGACTCGCGCACTTCGTACTTGAATCCGCGACTCAAATTCATTGCCGGAGCCCGCGCAATCGCCGTACCGCTCAAACCGTGGCCGCACCACGCCGTCGATGAGCACCTGTTCTTCAAACATGGCGGCGGGGCGCACCCACAGGCCGCGCTGGCCATAGAGCGCGCGGTACAGCGTCATGGGCTCCAGGGTCTCGCTGTGGCGCACGGTGTCGAGCACCTCATAGAGCATTCCCTTGTAGTGGCGGTACAGGCCCGGTGGCGTGCGGATAAGTGCGGGCAGGTCGTCGTCGGTCATTGCGGCAGTGGCGGGTGATAAGAGAAACGCGGGGAGACGGATTGCAAACCCCGTAGATTGTCAACGCCCGCTGCGCAGGACTGGGCATGGCAGCGCTGCAGGAAGTGCGGGGGATGCAGCCGTGTCGCTGAACCTTGGGAACCTTGGATAGGGGGGCACGCGCTGATCGGGGTGTCGGTGGGACAATCGGGGCATGCACCCCAAAGTACTTATCGATGCTTGTGCCGAACTCATCCGGCTCACACTCACCTTTGAACACCCCGCCGACGCCGTGGTCTCGCGGTTTTTCCGCGACAACCGGGGCCTTGGTCCCCGCGAACGCGCCACGCTGGCCGAGACGGTCTACACCGTGTTGCGCAAAAAACTGTTGTTTGACCACATGGCCCCTTCGGGTTCCGGCCCCAAAGAGCGCCGCCTGGCCATCCTGGGGTTCCATGGCCCGCGCGACTTTTTGCTGGGCGGCCTGACCGATCAAGAAAAGAACTGGCTCGAACAATGCGACTCCGTCAAGCCCGATGACCTGATGGAGCGGCACCGCCATAACCTGCCCGAATGGCTGGTGCAGCCCCTCAAGGACCAGTTGGGCGCAGGCTTTTGGCCGCTGGTAGAGAGCCTGTCGCAAAGTGCGCCCCTCGATCTGCGCGTCAATGCCTTGAAGGAAAAACGGGCAGATGTGCAGAAGGAGCTTGCGAAAGCAGCTATTAAATCAGTAACGACTCCTTATTCTCCGTGGGGCCTGCGCATTGAGGGCAAGCCCGCGCTGACCAAGCTCGATGCGTTCACGCGCGGCGCCATCGAGGTGCAGGACGAAGGCTCGCAGCTGCTGGCCCTGCTGCTCGACGCCAAGCGTGGCGAGATGGTGGTGGATTTTTGCGCGGGCGCGGGCGGCAAGACGCTGGCCATTGGCGCCACCATGCGCAGCACCGGCCGGCTGTATGCGTTTGATGTGTCGGCCCACCGGCTCGATGCGCTCAAGCCCCGGCTGGCGCGCAGCGGCCTGTCGAACGTGCACCCGGCGGCCATTGCCCATGAGCGCGACGAGCGCATCAAGCGCCTGGCGGGCAAGATTGATCGCGTGCTGGTGGATGCACCTTGTTCGGGCCTGGGCACGCTGCGCCGCAACCCCGACCTCAAATGGCGCCAGTCGGCCAAAAGCGTGCAGGAACTGGTGGCCAAACAAACCGCCATCCTGGACAGCGCCGCCCGCCTGCTCAAGTCGGGTGGGCGACTGGTGTATGCCACCTGCAGCATCCTGCCCCAGGAAAACGAGGCCATCGCCGAGGCGTTCAGTGCCGCGCACCCGGATTTCGAGATGCTTGAGGCCGGTGAATTGCTGGAGCAACTGAAAGTGGCAGATGCCCGCAGCCTGTGCAGCGGCGGTGCCTCGGGCACTGGCTATTTGCGTCTGTGGCCCCACCTGCACCAGACCGACGGGTTTTTCGCGGCAGTCTGGGCCAAAAAGGCCTGAGAAGGGTGAAACAACCCGGGACGCCCGCTTAGGCGCTCCGGGTTCATTCACACTTTCTTACCCGATCAGCGGGGGCGCGCACCGGCTCCGTCGGTTGAAAATGGGCCTGAACGCGTTGCCATGCACCGAACTCACGCGAGGCGTGGCACTCCAGGAGTTGCAGTCCGTTCTGTTGGGTGCGGGTTTGCTGAAGCAAGGGGTCTGATGATGCTGTTACCCGATGGGGCTGTATTGAACGCCACCGTGGATTGGCTGGGCCATGGCTTGTGGCGCCTGACCTGGTGGCAGATCGTGCTGTACACCCTGGCAACCACCCACCTCACCATTGCAGCGGTCACGATTTTTCTGCACCGCTCACAGGCGCACCGCGCACTCGATCTGCACGCCATTCCCGCGCATTTCTTTCGTTTCTGGCTGTGGATGGGCACGGGCATGGTCACCAGGGAATGGGTGGCGATTCACCGCAAGCACCACGCCAGATGTGAAACCTTGGACGACCCCCACAGCCCGCAGACGCGCGGCCTGGGCACCGTGATGTGGCGCGGCGCCGAGCTGTACCGTGCCGAGTCGAAGAACCTGGAAACAATCAAAAAGTTTGGCCACGGCACACCGAACGACTGGATCGAGCGCAACCTGTACAGCCGCTTCAGCTGGCAGGGGGTGGCGCTGATGCTGATTCTGGATCTGGCCCTGTTTGGTGCGCTGGGCGCTGCTGTGTGGGCCGTGCAGATGGTCTGGATACCTTTTTGGGCGGCTGGCGTGGTCAATGGCGTGGGCCACTACTGGGGCTATCGCAACTTCGAGGCGCACGACGCCAGCACCAACCTCTTGCCCTGGGGCATCGTCATTGGCGGCGAAGAGCTGCACAACAACCACCACACTTACCCCACGTCGGCCAAGTTCTCGGTGAAGCGCTATGAGTTCGATATCGGATGGGCCTACATCCGCCTGATGCAGGCGATGGGCTGGGCCACGGTCAAAAAAGTGCCGCCCAGATTGCAACTAGGCGAGGTCAAGCCCGTGGCCGATGAAAAGACGCTGGAGGCCCTGATTGCCAACCGCTATGAAGTGATGGCCGCTTATGGGCGCGGTGTGCGCCAGGCCTGTCGTGCCGAGCTGGCCGCGTTGCAGGCGCGCCAGGCTGATGCAACGGTGCTCAAGGTGGCCAGGCGCTGGCTGCACCGTGATGTGGAAAAGGTGCCCGCCATGGCATTGCCGCAATTGGCGCAGGTGCGCGCCGCTTCGCCCGTGCTCGACACCATGATCACCATGCGCGAGGAGTTGCGCCAGCTGTGGCTGAACACCTCGCGCTCGCGTGAGCAGCTCACGCTGGATCTGCAGGCCTGGTGCCGCCGGGCCGAGGAGAGTGGCATTGCGGCGCTGCATGATTTTTCGATGCGCTTGCGCGCGGCGCAGGCCTGACGGTTGCCCTGATGATGATTGAGCCCCGCCCGCCGGGGCGACAACGCAGCGGGTGTTTTGGCAAATTCGCCTTCGCATGGTGGGCGCGGGCATGAAAAAACCGCCCAACCTTGCGGCAGGGCGGTTTTTCCGAAAGACCTGAGGCTGAATTACTTCAGCTTCATTTCCTTGTATTCCACATGCTTGCGAGCCTTGGGATCAAACTTCATGATCGCCATCTTCTCGGGCATGGTCTTCTTGTTCTTGGTCGTGGTGTAGAAATGACCGGTACCCGCAGTGGATTCCAGCTTGATCTTGTCGCGTCCGCCTTTGCTTGCCATGGTGCTTCTCCTTAAGCCTGACCACGTGCGCGCAGGTCTGCGAGCACCGAGTCGATACCGTTCTTGTCGATCAAACGCAGGGCAGCGCTCGAAACACGCAGGCGAACCCAGCGGTTTTCGGTCTCAACCCAGAAACGGCGGTATTGCAGGTTCGGCAGGAACCGGCGCTTGGTTTTATTGTTGGCGTGGGAAACGTTGTTCCCGACCATGGGCTTCTTGCCCGTTACGTCGCAGACGCGTGCCATGAGGACACTCCGATACTTTTTAACGGCCGTTCGCTGGGCCCTGGGCTTGTTTGCCCAGGTTGGCTAGCGGCCTCACCTCGCCAGAAAGGGTGGCGGTAACCCGATTTGCCTGTTTCGGAGGACCGCAAAAACGGGCCGAATTCAGCAAAGCCACAGATTATAGCCTGCGGCTCACTTTTTGTCGCCGGGCCGCCCCAAGACAGATAAGCCCCCAGCGGGAGGCGGCGACCCGCACAGCGACGGAGTCTGGGGACGCCCTGGCTTTCTCAAGACTCCTGTTCGAGGAAGCGCTGGGCGTCCAGGGCCGCCATGCAGCCGGTGCCTGCACTGGTGATGGCCTGGCGGTACACATGGTCCTGCACGTCGCCCGCGGCAAAGATGCCAGGCACGCTGGTCTGCGTGGCAAAGCCCTTGAGGCCGCCTTGCGTGACGATATAGCCATTTTCCATGGTCAGCTGGCCCTGGAAGATGTCGGTATTGGGCGCATGGCCAATGGCGATGAAGCAGCCTTGCAGCGCGATGTCCTGCGTGCTGCCATCCACCGTGCTCTTGATGCGGATGCCCGTCACGCCCGTGTTGTCGCCCAGCACCTCGTCGAGGGTGTGGAACACCTTGAGCTCGATCTTGCCGGCAGCCACCTTTTCGTTGAGCTTGTCCACCAGGATGGGCTCGGCCTTGAATTTGTCGCGCCGGTGCACCAGCGTCACCTTGCGTGCAATGTTCGACAGGTACAGGGCCTCTTCCACGGCCGTGTTGCCGCCGCCTACCACGCACACGTCCTGGTCGCGGTAGAAGAAGCCATCGCAGGTGGCACAGCCCGAAACGCCCTTGCCCATGAAAGCCTCTTCGGAGGGCAGGCCCAGGTATTTGGCCGATGCGCCGGTGGCGATGATGAGCGAGTCGCAGGTGTAGGTGCCGCTGTCGCCCGTCAGCGTGAAGGGGCGCTGGCTGAAATCGACCTTGTTGATGTGGTCAAAAATGATCTGTGTCTTGAAGCGCTCGGCATGCTCCAGAAAGCGCTGCATCAGGTCCGGGCCCTGCACGCCGTGCACGTCGGCTGGCCAGTTGTCCACCTCGGTGGTGGTCATGAGCTGGCCGCCCTGCGCGATGCCGGTGATGAGCACCGGGTTCAGGTTGGCGCGCGCCGCATAGACAGCCGCCGTATAGCCTGCAGGGCCAGATCCGAGGATCAGAACTTTCGCGTGTTGGGTGGTGGACATGGACTAAACCTGTGTTTTGCATTGGCCTCAAGCCAGATGCTGTTGAAAAAATGCGGAATCAACCGTCAAGTATCCACCGCACGCGGCCTTTTCAGGTGACCCCTTATCAATCAGCGCGATTGTAAGAACCCATGAAAAACCTGTTGCGGCACAGGTCGCATGGCACCAAAACAACGCGCGCTGTGCGTATGTGTGCGGTACGAGTGCCCTGTGTTCGCCCCAAAACAGCAAGATAGAGTCACTGGCGTTACCGGATGTTTATGGGTGGGGCTGGGTTGCCACTGCGGGACGGTGTGACCCCTGTGGTGCATGGGGTAAGCTTGCCCGGCACGCTTATGACCTATTCACTCAATACCCTGAATGCTTCTTCTTCGGCCCGGTCTGCACCCCGCACCGGTGCAGCCCGCTTCGGCCACGAAATAGGCCTTGTCGTGGGCCTGCTGGCGCTGGTTTTCTGGCTGCTGGCGCTGTCCAGCTACTCCGCACAGGACGCTGCCTGGTCCACCTCGGGCACGCGCGGCGACCGGTTGGTGGCCAACTGGGCAGGGCGGTTTGGTGCCTGGCTGGCTGACGGCAGCTATTTCATGCTGGGGTTTTCGGTGTGGTGGTGTGTGGCGGCAGGGGTGCGTGCCTGGATTGCTTCGCTGGCGCGCTGGATGCGTGGCGGCGAACCTGTGGTGGGTGCCGCAAGCCCCGCCGTGCGCCGTGCGTTGTTCTGGGGTGGGCTGGCGCTGCTCATGAGCGCCAGTACGGCGCTGGAATGGTCGCGCCTTTACCGCCTCGAAGCGCTGCTGCCGGGGCATGCGGGGGGCGTGCTGGGCTACATCGTGGGGCCTGCCAGTGTGAAATGGCTGGGTTTTACGGGCTCGGGCTTGCTGGGCATCGTGGTCCTGGTGCTGGGGGCTGCCCTGGTGTTCCGTTTTTCCTGGGGTCATGTGGCAGAGGTGCTGGGTGCCCGCATTGATACCCTGGTGCGGTCGCGCCTGGCCCGGCGCGAAGTGGCCAAGGATGTGGCCGTGGGCCGAAAGGCCGCGCGCGAGCGCGCTGTGGTGGTGCTGGAAGAGCGCACCGAAAGCGAAGAGCACCATCCTGCGCCGGTGCAGATCATCGAGCCGGTGCTGGCGGATGTGCCCCAAAGCGCCCGTGTGGTCAAAGAGCGGCAAAAGCCCCTGTTCACCGAAATGCCCGACAGCAAGCTGCCGCTGGTGGACCTGCTCGACGGCCCGCTGCTGCGCCAGGAGACCGTGGCACCCGAGACACTGGAGATGACCAGCCGCCTCATCGAGAAAAAGCTCAAGGACTTCGGCGTGGAGGTGCGCGTGGTGGCGGCCATGCCCGGCCCGGTGATCACCCGCTACGAAATCGAGCCGGCCACGGGCGTGAAAGGCTCGCAGATCGTGGGCCTGGCCAAGGACTTGGCGCGCTCGCTCAGCCTGGTGTCCATCCGCGTGGTGGAGACCATTCCCGGTAAAAACTATATGGCGCTGGAGCTGCCCAACGCCAAGCGCCAGTCCATCCGCCTGTCTGAAATTCTGGGCTCGCAGGTCTACCACGAAGCTAAGAGCATGCTCACCATGGGCCTGGGCAAGGACATCGTGGGCAACCCGGTGGTGGCCGACCTGGCCAAGATGCCGCATGTGCTGGTGGCCGGCACCACCGGATCGGGCAAATCGGTCGGTATCAACGCCATGATTTTGTCGCTGCTTTACAAGGCCGAGGCGCGCGATGTGCGCCTGTTGATGATCGACCCCAAAATGCTGGAAATGTCGGTGTACGAAGGCATTCCGCACCTGCTGGCGCCCGTAGTCACCGACATGAAGCAGGCCGCCAATGCACTGAACTGGTGTGTGGCCGAGATGGAGCGGCGCTACAAGCTCATGTCCAAGCTCGGTGTGCGCAACCTGGCGGGCTACAACGTCAAGATCGACGAAGCCAAGGCGCGCGAAGAATTCATCTACAACCCCTTCAGCCTCACGCCCGAAAGTCCTGAGCCGCTGCAGCGCCTGCCGCACATCGTGGTCATCATCGACGAGCTGGCCGACCTGATGATGGTGGTGGGCAAGAAGATCGAAGAGCTGATCGCGCGCCTGGCGCAGAAGGCGCGCGCGGCGGGCATTCACCTGATTTTGGCCACCCAGCGCCCCAGTGTGGATGTGATCACGGGCCTCATCAAGGCCAACATTCCCACCCGCATTGCGTTTTCGGTAGGCTCCAAGATCGACAGCCGCACCATCCTCGACCAGATGGGTGCCGAGGCCCTGCTGGGCATGGGCGACATGCTCTACATGGCCAGCGGCACCGGCCTGCCGATCCGTGTGCACGGCGCCTTTGTCAGTGACGAAGAGGTGCACCGCGTGGTGAGCTACCTCAAGAGCCAGGGCGACCCTGATTACATTGAGGGCGTGCTCGAAGGGGGAACTGTGGACGGCGACAGTGATCTGACCGCAGACGGTGGTGACGGCGGCGAGAAAGACCCCATGTACGACCAGGCCGTGGAAGTGGTGCTCAAAGACCGCAAGGCCAGCATCTCCTACGTGCAGCGCAAGCTGCGCATTGGCTACAACCGCTCGGCACGCCTGCTTGAAGACATGGAAAAGGCGGGTCTGGTCAGTGGCCTCACCACCAGCGGCCAGCGTGAAGTGCTGGTACCCGCACGCAGTGAATGACGGGGGCAGGGCAATGAGCCCGGCCCTGCGGTCACCCCAAAGGAGTTTCTGTTGAAAAAAATCGCTATTGCAATTTTGATAGCAGCTGGCGCACAGCTGGCAAGCGCTGACGGGCTAAAAAGCCTTGAATCCTTCATGAAGGGCAGCCAGACCGGCCGCGCCGACTTTACCCAGGTGGTCACCTCGCCCCCGAAAGACGGCCAGGTCGCGCGCACCAAAACCAGCAGTGGCACATTCGAGTTCCAGCGGCCGGGGCGGTTCAAGTTCGTTTACAAAAAGCCTTTCGAACAGACCATCGTGGCCGATGGGCAAACGCTGTGGCTTTACGACACCGATCTGAACCAGGTCACCCAGCGTGCCCAGTCCCAGGCTTTGGGCAGCACGCCCGCCGCGCTGCTGGCCTCTGCGCCCGACCTGTCGGCGCTGAAGGCCGATTTCACGCTGGAAGCCGCCCCCGACCAGGATGGCCTGCAATGGGTGCTGGCGCGTCCCAAGACCAAAGATGGCCAACTGCAGAGCGTGCGCGTAGGCTTTGCGGGTGAACAACTGGCCGCGCTCGACATTCTGGACAGCTTTGGCCAGCGCTCGGCCATCCGCTTCACTGGCATGCAGGCCAATGCAGCGCTGCCACCCGCCACCTTCCAGTTCAAGCCGCCGCAAGGGGCGGATGTAGTACGGCAGTAAATTTTTTGGCGACTGAATCGGGGTTCAGCCCCAGGCCAACGACATCAACCCGGCGGAAACCGCAAGCGCGTGGACCACAGCGGCGGCAATGGTGAGCACCATCGCCGGTTGCAGGCGTTGTGCCGCGTGGGCATGGTGCATCAGTGACGCGGCCGCTGCCAGGGACAGGGGCAGGGACACCATGCCCCACAACGCAGTCGTGGGCGGGATCAGCAGCCATACGCCGAGCGCGAGCCACCCGTGCGCCGCCAGGGCGATCCCCAGATAGAGCCAGGCGGCGCGGCGTGCTCCCATGCGCACCACCAGCGTCTTTTTGCCCACCTGTGCGTCCGAGGGGGCGTCTGCAAAGCCGGCAATCAACAGGATATTGGCGACCAGCAGCCCGAAACTCACGGCGGACACCGCCGGTATCAAGAAGAAATGGCGCCGCTGAACATAGTCGGCCCCCAGTACCACCAGCCACCAAGCGACGGCTGCGGTCACTTCACCGAGCCCTCGTGACATCAGCTTGAATGGCGGCGCAGAGTAAGCCCAGGCCAAAAAAAGCCCCGCCATGCCAATCAAGAGCAAGCCGCCGCCCGTTTTGACCGCCAGCAACAGGCCTGCGGGGATCAGCAACAGCAGCAGCAACGCTGCCCAGCGGGCCGTGTCCAGCGCGGACACCTGCCCCTGCTGGATCAGCCGGGCGCCACCCGAAAACGGATACAGCCCCTGCTGATTGGCCGCGTCTGCGCCGTTGCGGGCGTCGTGGTAGTCGTTGAGCACGTTGGCTCCTGCGTGCGCCATGATGGCCAGCACCATGGTGGCTGCCGCCCTGGCGGGATCGAACCCGCAGCCGCAGGCCACGGCAAATGACATCCCCAGCACGCACGCCGCTGCGGTCAAAAGCAAAAAGTGTGGCCGCGTCATGCGCAGCAGCATTCGCCAGCCCGGTGATGGCGGGGGCGTCGTGTCGAGGGATGCTGGGGGGAGGGGGATGGAAGGCACAGCGAATGGATCCGTAGGCGGTACCATTTTCGCCTGTGCTGCTGCACAGTGTGTTGTGCTCCGTCAGGTTGCCGTGGCGGTGGCATGATTGCCGTGCCAGGCATGTGAGCCGCAATGCCCGTTATTCATGACAGATGCCCCCAAAGCGGCCAGCGTGCCGCATTCTCATACTCCACTCGCCGAGTTGCTGCGCCCGCGCAGCCTTGCGCAGGTGATTGGCCAGCAGCATGTGCTGGGGCCGGGCATGCCGCTGCGCCTGGCGTTTGAGTCGGGGCGGCCGCACAGCTGCATTCTGTGGGGGCCGCCGGGTGTGGGCAAGACAACGATTGCGCGGCTCATGGCCTATGCGTTTGATGCGCAGTTCATCAGCATCAGCGCAGTGCTGGGCGGGGTCAAGGACATCCGCGAGGCTGTCGAGCGGGCACAGGTTGCGCGTGATGGGCTGATGCAGCAGCACACCCTGGTGTTCGTTGATGAAGTGCACCGCTTCAACAAGAGCCAGCAGGACGCGTTTTTGCCCCATGTCGAAAGCGGCCTGTTCACGTTCATCGGCGCGACCACTGAGAACCCGTCGTTTGAAGTCAACTCGGCCCTGCTGTCGCGCGCGGCGGTGTATGTGCTGCAGCCATTGTCGGTCGATGATTTGAAGCAAATTGTGGCTCTAGCCCAATCGCAGAAAGCGCTACGTGCTATTGAAAATGAAGCGGTCGAGCGGCTTGTGGCGTATTCCGATGGCGATGCCCGGCGCCTGCTCAACACGCTGGAGACGCTGGAGATGGCGGCGCAGCAGGAGCAGCTGGCCGAAATCACCGACGCCTGGCTGCTCAAGGTGCTGGGCGAGCGCATGCGACGCTATGACAAAGGCGGCGAGCAGTTCTACGACACCATCAGCGCGCTGCACAAATCGGTGCGCGGCTCCGACCCCGACGCGGCGCTGTACTGGCTGGTGCGCATGCTCGACGGCGGCGCCGACCCGCGCTACATGGCGCGCCGCCTGGTGCGCATGGCCAGCGAAGACATTGGCCTGGCCGACCCGCGCGCGCTGCGCCTGGCACTCGACTGCGCCGAGGTGTACGAGCGCCTGGGCAGCCCCGAGGGCGAGCTGGCGCTGGCCGAATGCGTGGTCTACCTGGCCGTGGCGCCCAAGTCCAACGCCGTCTACAAGGCCTACAACGCCGCCCGCGCCCTGGTAAAGCAGGACAGCACGCGCCCCGTGCCCATGCACCTGCGCAACGCGCCCACCAAGCTCATGAAAGCGCTGGACTATGGCAAGGGCTACCGCTACGCGCACGACGAGGAGGGCGGTTTTGCCGCCGGCGAGCGCTACCTGCCCGACGGCATGGACGAGCCGGGCTTCTACCAGCCGGTCGAGCGGGGCCTGGAAATCAAGATTGCGCAAAAGCTGCGGGACATGCGCGCGCGCAATGCGGCCGTCGCTGTCACAGCCGCTGCCATCGACCCGGATCCGCAGACGCCTTGAACGCAACCTGCGGGCTGCACTGAATGCCATGGCCGCAGACGCCGCGATGGGCGTTGGCGGTGTGGCGGACGCATGGGCACGCTTGCGGTGATAAATCTGAACGTCTTGTGCGGCAGGTCCATCAACCTTGCTTATGCACGGCGTCCCTGGCTGATGGGCCTGAAACCCAAGGGAAAACCCCGCCGACCAGGGCCCGGGCGGCCACAGACTACTCGCTACAATCCCGTCCTCAAACCCGCACAGCTGCACTCCTGGCGGGTTTTTTGCTACATGGCAGTCGGGCCCACAAGGCTGTACCGATTTCGGTGCCAAAGCGGTGGGTACGTCACAAACGAAGGACTTCTCTTATGGACATTTTGCTGCAGCAGATCATCAACGGTCTGGTTCTCGGCAGCATGTACGCCTTGATAGCCTTGGGCTACACGATGGTGTACGGCATTATTCAGCTGATCAATTTTGCCCATGGCGAAGTGCTCATGGTCGGCGCTCTCACCAGTTGGAGTTGCATAGGGCTCATGCAGGACGCCATGCCAGGCGCCCCCGGCTGGCTCATCCTGCTGCTGGCCACCATCATTGCCTGCGTGGTGGCTGCCACGCTCAATTTCGTGATCGAGAAGGTGGCTTACAAACCGCTGCGCACCAGCCCGCGCCTGGCGCCGCTGATCACGGCCATCGGCATGTCGATCCTGCTGCAGACGCTGGCCATGATCATCTGGAAGCCCAACTACAAGTCGTACCCCACCTTGCTGCCGGCCGCGCCGTTCGAGGTGGGCGGGGCGGTCATCACATCCACCCAGATTTTGATTCTGGGCGTGACCGTGGTGGCCCTGGCAGCGCTTATGTACCTGGTGAATTACACCAAGCTCGGCCGCGCCATGCGTGCCACGGCAGAAAACCCCCGCGTGGCCTCGCTCATGGGCGTCAAACCCGACATGGTGATCTCGGCCACCTTCATCATCGGCGCCGTCCTGGCCGCCATCGCCGGCATCATGTATGCGTCCAACTACGGCACGGCGCAGCACACCATGGGCTTCCTTCCAGGGCTCAAGGCCTTCACGGCGGCGGTTTTTGGCGGCATCGGCAATCTGGCCGGCGCCGTGGTGGGGGGCATCCTGCTGGGCCTGATCGAGGCCATCGGTTCGGGCTACATCGGTGCGCTCACGGGCGGTGTGCTGGGCAGCCACTACACCGACATCTTTGCGTTCATCGTGCTCATCATCATCCTGACGCTGCGCCCCTCGGGCCTGCTGGGTGAGCGTGTGGCGGATCGCGCCTGAGGAGCACCAGACCATGAAAAACACCAAACTCAACTGGATCCTGGGCGGCATTGCCCTGCTGGTCCTGCCACTGATCCTGCAATATTTCGGCAACGCCTGGGTGCGCATTGCCGACCTGGCGCTGCTCTATGTGATGCTGGCCCTGGGCCTGAACATCGTGGTCGGCTATGCCGGCCTGCTCGACCTGGGCTATGTGGCGTTTTATGCCGTGGGTGCCTACCTGTTTGCCCTGATGGCATCGCCGCACCTGGCGGACAACTTTGCGGCATTTGCCGCCATGTTTCCCAACGGGCTGCACACCTCGCTGTGGCTCGTGATACCACTGGCGGCGCTGGTGGCGGCGATCTTCGGGGCGGTGCTGGGGGCTCCGACGCTCAAGCTGCGCGGCGATTACCTGGCCATCGTGACCCTGGGCTTTGGCGAAATCATCCGCATCTTCCTGAACAACCTCGATCACCCCGTCAACCTGACCAACGGCCCCAAGGGCATGGGCCAGATCGACTCGGTCAAGATCTTCGGGCTCGATCTGGGCAAGCGGCTGGAGCTGTTTGGCTTTGACATCAACTCCGTCACGCTCTACTACTACCTGTTCCTGGTGCTGGTGGTCGTCAGCGTCATCATTTGCTACCGCCTGCAGGACTCGCGCATCGGCCGCGCCTGGATGGCCATCCGCGAAGACGAAATCGCCGCCAAGGCCATGGGCATCAACACGCGCAACATGAAGCTGCTGGCCTTTGGCATGGGGGCCTCGTTCGGCGGCGTGTCGGGCGCCATGTTCGGTGCCTTTCAGGGCTTTGTCTCGCCCGAATCCTTCAGCCTGATGGAGTCGGTCATGATCGTCGCCATGGTG
Source organism: Acidovorax sp. BoFeN1 (assembly GCF_003345135.1). Classification (NCBI taxonomy): domain Bacteria; kingdom Pseudomonadati; phylum Pseudomonadota; class Betaproteobacteria; order Burkholderiales; family Comamonadaceae; genus Acidovorax; species Acidovorax sp. BoFeN1. Next base: position 41,785 of record NZ_QOZT01000017.1, on the reverse strand, counting down.
GTGCTGGGCGGCATTGGCCACATTCCGGGCGTGATCCTGGGCGCCGTGCTGCTGTCGGCCCTGCCCGAGGTGCTGCGCTATGTGGCCGGCCCGCTGCAGGCCATGACCGACGGGCGCATTGACTCTGCCATCCTGCGCCAGCTGCTCATCGCGCTGGCCATGATCGTCATCATGCTGTTGCGTCCCCGTGGTCTGTGGCCAGCGCCCGAGCGCGGCAAGAGCCTCACACAGAAGACCTGAACACCACAGAGAGCGAAAACATGGCAGAACAAAACAAAGATGTGGTGCTGCGGGTTGCCGGCATCTCCAAGCGCTTTGGCGGCTTGCAGGCGCTGTCCGACGTGGGCATCACCATTGAACGCGGCCAGGTTTATGGCCTGATCGGCCCCAACGGTGCTGGCAAGACCACGTTTTTCAACGTGATCACCGGCCTCTATACCCCCGACAGCGGCACCTTCGAGCTGGCCGGCAAGCCCTACGAGCCCACCGCCGTGCACGAAGTGGCCAAGGCGGGCATCGCCCGCACCTTCCAGAACATTCGCCTGTTCGCCGAAATGACGGCCCTGGAGAACGTGATGGTGGGCCGCCATATCCGCACCAAATCGGGCCTGCTGGGCGCCGTGCTGCGCACCAAGAGCTTCAAGGAAGAAGAGGCCGCCATTGCCAAGCGGGCGCAAGAGCTGCTTGAATACGTGGGCATTGGCAAGTTTGCCGACTACAAGGCGCGCACCCTGAGCTATGGCGACCAACGCCGCCTGGAGATTGCCCGGGCCCTGGCCACCGACCCCCAGCTGATCGCGCTGGACGAGCCCGCCGCCGGCATGAACGCCACCGAAAAGGTGCAGCTGCGCGAGCTGATCGACCGCATTCGCAACGACAACCGCACCATCTTGCTGATCGAGCATGACGTGAAGCTGGTGATGGGCCTGTGCGACCGCGTGACGGTGCTCGACTACGGCAAGCAGATTGCCGAAGGCACCCCTGCCACCGTGCAGAAGAACGAAAAAGTGATTGAGGCCTATCTGGGCACCGGAGGACATTGAGAATGGCCGAGAAATCCAACAAGGTACTGCTGCAGGTCAAGGGCCTGAAGGTGGCCTACGGCGGTATCCAGGCCGTCAAGGGCGTGGACTTTGAAGTGCGCGAAGGCGAGCTGGTGTCGCTGATCGGCTCCAACGGCGCGGGCAAGACCACCACCATGAAGGCCATCACCGGCACACTGCCCATCAACGATGGCGACATCGAATACCTGGGCGAGAGCATCAAAGGCAAAGGCGCCTGGGACTTGGTGAAAAAGGGCTTGGTCATGGTGCCGGAAGGCCGCGGCGTGTTCGCCCGCATGACCATCACTGAAAACCTGCAGATGGGCGCCTACATCCGCAAGGACAAGGCGGGCATCCTGGCTGACATCGAGAAGATGTTCACCATCTTCCCGCGCCTGCGCGAACGCAAGGACCAGCTGGCCGGCACCATGTCGGGCGGTGAACAGCAAATGCTGGCCATGGGCCGCGCGCTGATGAGCCAGCCCAAGGTGCTGCTGCTCGACGAGCCCTCCATGGGCCTGTCGCCCATCATGGTGGACAAGATTTTTGAGGTGGTGCGCGACGTGTACCAGCTCGGCGTCACCATCTTGCTGGTCGAACAAAATGCCAGCCGCGCACTGGCCATTGCCGACCGCGGCTATGTGATGGAGTCGGGTCTGATCACCATGACCGGCCCTGGCCAGGAATTGCTGAGCGACCCGCGCGTGCGCGCCGCCTACCTGGGCGAGTGAGCGAGGCGCCCTTGGGCGCTGGCGTTCTTTCAAAGGCACTGCCGTGGCGGCAGTGCCTTTTTTTGTGACCGCGTGGTGGATATAAAATGCTATATTATTTATAGCTATTTGCGCTTATTCAATAAGGGCTAGAGCCGTATTTGGCTTGTATTTTGTTTTTATCGCTCTATGGCATGGTGTCCATGAACTATCTGCAATCGCTTCCCGTTGGTCTGCAAACCGTGATGTTGCTGGTGGCCGGCAATGTCTTCATGACCTTTGCCTGGTATGGCCACTTGAAGAACATGGCCACATCGCCCTGGTACATGGCGGCAGTGGTCAGTTGGGGCATTGCGCTGTTCGAGTATCTGCTGCAGGTGCCTGCCAACCGCATCGGCTACACGCAGTTCAATGTGGGGCAACTCAAGATCTTGCAAGAAGTCATCACGCTGTCGGTTTTTGTGCCTTTTGCGGTGTTTTATCTCGACCAGCCCCTGAAATGGGACTACCTGTGGGCGGGCCTGTGCATGCTGGGTGCGGTGTATTTCATCTTCCGCAGCGGGTGATTCTGGTGTGGCGCGCAGCGTCTGCGCCGGGCGTGAATTGGCGGGCGGTTAAACTTCGCGCATTCTTAAATGTCACAAATTGGTCACTTTTCCGTCATGAACGGATGGTAAGTGGCCATTTTTATTCCGATCCGTCCTAGGAGCTCCCATGCTGTTTGGCAAGCTATTGCCGCGCGAAGGCAATTTTTTCGAAATGTTCAACCAGCATGCGGACCGCATCGTCGAGGCCGCCCGGGCCTTTTCGCAGCTGGTGGCCAACTACAGTGATCCCCACCTGCGCGACAAGTACAACCAGGACGTGGACAACGCAGAGCGCGCTGCCGACCGCGTCACCCAGGATGTCAATCGGCTGATCCACAAGACGTTCATCACGCCGATCGACCGTGAGCAGATCCACTCGCTCATCAACACCATGGACGATGTGGCCGACCTGATCCAGGATTCGGCCGAGACCATGGCGCTGTACGACGTGCACCACATGACCGAGGAGATCACGCGCCTGACCGATCTGAGCCTTAAATGCTGCGAGCGTCTGCGCGACGCCGTGAAGCTGCTGGGCAAGATTGCGGACCCGGCCGTGGCGGAAGCCGCGCTCAAGACCTGTGAAGAAATCGACCGCCTCGAAAGCGATGCCGACCGCGTGATGCGCAGCGCCATGAGCAAGCTGTTTCGCGAAGAGCCCGATGTGCGCGAGGTAATCAAGCTCAAGGCCATTTACGAGCTGCTGGAGACCATCACCGACAAGTGCGAGGACGTGGCCAACTGCATCGAGGGCATCGTCCTCGAAAACTCCTGACCAACCGGGCGGATCAACATGGAAACCGTACAAGCAGCCCTGTGGGTTGTGGTTCTGCTCGTTGTCTTGGCGCTCCTGTTCGATTTCATGAACGGGTTTCACGACGCCGCCAATTCGATCGCCACGGTGGTGTCCACCGGCGTGCTCAAACCTGCCCAGGCCGTCCTGTTTGCCGCGTTCTTCAACGTGGTGGCCATTTTTGTCTTTCACCTGAGCGTGGCGGCCACGGTGGGCAAAGGCATTGTCCAGCCGGGCGTGGTGGACACCCATGTGGTGTTTGGCGCGCTGGTGGGGGCGATCACCTGGAACGTGATCACCTGGTACTACGGCATTCCCAGCAGCTCCTCGCATGCGCTGATTGGCGGCATCGTGGGTGCCGTGATCGCCAAGGCGGGTGCCGGCTCGCTGGTGTCCACCGGCATCCTCAAGACGGTGGCCTTCATTTTTGTGTCGCCATTGCTGGGCTTTTTGCTGGGCTCGCTGATGATGGTTGCGGTGTCATGGATGTTCAGGCGCGCACGCCCCAGCAGGGTGGACAAGTGGTTTCGCCGCCTGCAACTGGTATCGGCCGGAGCCTATAGCCTCGGGCACGGTGGTAACGATGCCCAAAAGACCATCGGCATCATCTGGCTGCTGCTGATCGCCACGGGTTATGCGTCGACCGCGGATGCCTCTCCGCCCACGTGGACCATCGTGAGCTGTTACCTGGCCATCGGTTTGGGCACCATGTTCGGTGGCTGGCGCATCGTGAAAACGATGGGGCAGAAAATCACCAAGCTCAAGCCCGTGGGCGGGTTCTGCGCCGAGACGGGCGGGGCGATGACGCTGTTCCTGGCCACCGCGATGGGGATTCCCGTGTCCACCACGCACACCATCACCGGCGCCATTGTCGGCGTGGGCTCCACGCAGCGCGCCAGCGCGGTGCGCTGGGGCGTGGCGGGCAACATCATCTGGGCCTGGGTTCTGACCATTCCGGCCAGCGCCTTCGTTGCGGCCATTGCCTACTGGGTCAGTCTACAGCTGTATTGATTCTGCAATTTGCTATCAAAAAAAGAGCTGCAGGCGCTTGTCAATAAAGCGCTTGCAGCTTTTTTTGCTTGAAATCAGCCGTTATTGAGAGATCTTGCGTGCTTCCTCGATCTGGTATTCAAAGTAGCGCTGAAAGCTGAACGCCAGACTGGCCATCAACACGGTCGTGCCGATCATCAGCGCGAGGCCGATGGCGAAAATGGTGGCCCACCGGGTGCGGCCAGCAGGTGCGTCCGGTGCGGCCGCCGGGTTGAAGCGGTCATTCCATTTCTCGGGGGCCATGAGGCCATACAGAATGGCTTGCAGCGCACAGCCTGCGATGGTGAACCCGAGCAGCGGGATCAGCACCCAGCTGTAGTGATCATCCTGCCCCAGCGCCTGCACCCGCTGGATGCCGTACAGGCCCAGTGCCGTGGGAATGGGCAGCAGCCAGCCGATCATGTCGGAAAGGCCATGCAGATAAAAGCGGTGCAGGCCCAAAGGCCCGCCCACAAAGGCGAGCCAGGCCGCCACGGTTTTGTTTTTCATCGTCGGGCCGCCCCAAGATGAAAAGCGGCCCCCTCGGGGGGCAGCGACCACACGGAGTGGGGAGCGTGGGGGTTATTTTTCATCGCCGGGCCGCCCCAAGATGAAAAGCGGCCCCCTCGGGGGGCAGCGACCACATGAAGTGGGGAGCGTGGGGGTTATTTTTCATCGCCGGGCCGCCCCAAGATGAAAAGCGGCCCCCTTGGGGGGCAGCGACCACACGAAGTGGGGAGCGTGGGGGTAATGTTTCATGCCCCGATTATTCTGGCGAAGTGGTATCGCCGGCGCCCAGGGTCTTTTCCATCAGCACGATGTCGCGCCAGGCGCCGAACTTCCAGCCCATCGACCGCAGGGTGCCCACGTCGGTGAAGCCCAGCGCACGGTGCAATCCGATCGAACCGGCGTTGGCCGAATCGCCAATCACGGCCAGCAGCTTGCGCACGCCGGCGGCTTCGGCCTGCAACGCCAGTTCTGCCAGCAGCTTGCGCCCTACGCCCATGCCGCGTGTGCTGTCGGCCACATAAATCGAGTCCTCGGCCGAGAAGCGGTAGGCCGGTCGTGGCTTGAACCAGTTGGCATAGGCAAAGCCCAGAATCTGCCCTTCTTTTTCGGCCACGAGCCAAGGCAGACCGCGCGCCAGCACGTCCGCGCGGCGTGTCGCCATGTCGGCTTCGGTGGGGGGATCGATCTCGAATGTGCCCGTGCCGTGCAGCACATGGTGTTGGTAAATGGCAGTGATGGCGGGAATATCGCTGTCGGTGCTGGGACGAATATTGGGCATGAAAGGGGGAAATGGATATAATCGCGGGCTTTGCAGCGTGTCGCTGGCCGGGTGGCCATGTCGCGTGTCTCAAGCGTTGCGAATATGGTTGCAAATACTGTGGCTCAAGGCAAATGTTGCCGGAGTTCACCACCCGAAGGATAAATCATGGTCGTCATTCGACTTTCCCGCGGCGGCTCCAAAGGTCGTCCTTTCTTCAACATCGTCGTTGCCGACAAGCGCGTGCGCCGTGATGGCCGCTTTATCGAGCGCATCGGTTTCTACAACCCCACCGCCAAGGAAAACGAAGAAGGCCTGCGCATCGTGCAAGACCGTCTGACGTACTGGAAGAGCGTGGGCGCCCAGTCTTCGCCTACGGTGGACCGCCTGATCAAGCAAGCCGCCAAGAAGGCTGCTTAAAGTCCCCCGAAAAGGGCGGGTTCCGTTGGCTTGCCCGGCGGAACCCGCCCTTTTCTTTTTTTCACGAGGTACACCATGGCCGCACCCCTGACGCTCGAACCCGCCGAACTCCCTGCCGATGCTGTTGAGGTCGGGCGCATTGCCGACGCCTGGGGCGTCAAGGGCTGGTTCAAGGTGTTGTCCCACAGTGCCAATGCAGAGGCGTTGTTTGCGGCGAAGCGCTGGTATTTGCAGCCCTCCGAGCGCGGGGCCAAGACATTCTCTGGCACGGTGCTGTTGCTGATTCGCCAGTCCAAGGTCCATTCCGACACGGTGGTGGCCTGGGCGCAGGGCATTGATGACCGTGATGCCGCAGAGGCGCTGCGTGGCGCGCGCATCTTTGTGCCCCGTTCGAGCTTTCCTGCTACCACGCAAGACGAGTATTACTGGGTCGATTTGATCGGTCTTCAGGTTGTCAACCGCGAAGGCGTGGAGCTGGGCCAGGTGCAGGAGCTGATGTCCACCGGCCCGCAGACGGTGCTGGTGCTAGCCTATGAGCAGGACGGCAAGTCCCTGGAGCGCATGATTCCGTTCGTCTCGGCATTTGTCGACAAGGTGGATCTGCCCGAGAAACGCATCACGGTTGACTGGCAGCCTGACTACTGACCGGCCTGGCTCCGGCGAGCCGCGCACCATGCGTTTTGACATCATCACCCTGTTCCCGGAGTTGTTTGCGCCGTTTCTGGCCGGCGGCGTAACCCGCCGCGCCTATGCCAGCGGGCAGGTCGATGTGCATCTGTGGAATCCGCGCGACCATGCCGAAGGCAACTACCGTCGCGTGGACGACCGCCCCTTTGGCGGTGGCCCCGGCATGGTGATGCTGGCCGAACCGCTGGCGCGGTGCCTTGCCGCCATCCGGGCCGAACGCGGCGAACCCGAAGACGCCCAGGCGCCGCTGGTCCTTTTTTCGCCCATCGGCGAAACCCTTAACCACGCGGCGGTAGAGCGCTGGTCGGCCAGTGCGGGCGCTGTTTTGTTGTGTGGGCGCTACGAAGGCATCGATCAGCGCTTCATCGACGCCCATGTCGATGTGCAGATGAGCCTGGGCGATTTCGTGCTGTCGGGTGGTGAAATTGCGGCCATGGCCTTGCTGGATGCCGTGGCGCGGTTGCAACCCGGCGTGCTCAACGATGAGGGCAGCCACCAGCTCGACAGCTTCAATCCGGCGCTCGATGGCCTGCTCGATTGCCCCCACTACACCCGCCCCGAGGAATGGGCGGGGCGCCCGGTGCCCGCGCCGCTGATGTCCGGGCACCACGCGCAGATTGAGCGCTGGCGGCGCGATCAGCGCCTGGCCATCACCGCAAAGCACCGGCCCGACCTGATCGATGCTGCGCGCAAGGCGGGGCGCTTGGTACCCGCCGATGAAGCGGTATTGGCCAAGCTCGGCTGAATTGCTATAATCAAAGGCTTTTCGATCCTCTGCCCGGCCGTTTTGACAGGGAGTTCTCCCGCAAAACACTGAGACGTCAATCCCGACGCAGCCATTTTTGGCGCGGACAAGATCGTTGGACACCAAAATGAACCTGATCCAGACCCTGGAAGCGGAAGAAATTGCCCGCTTGAACAAGACCATTCCCGTGTTTGCCCCTGGCGACACGGTCATCGTGAGCGTGAACGTGGTTGAAGGCACGCGCAAGCGCGTGCAGGCCTACGAAGGCGTGGTGATTGCCAAGCGCAATCGCGGCCTGAACAGCGGTTTCACGGTGCGCAAGATTTCCAGCGGCGAAGGCGTGGAGCGCACTTTCCAGACCTACAGCCCCCTGATCGCCAAGATCGAAGTCAAGCGCCGTGGTGACGTGCGCCGCGCCAAGCTGTACTACCTGCGTGAGCGCAGCGGCAAGTCGGCACGTATCAAGGAAAAGCTGCCTTCGCGTGTCAAGGTGGCTGCACCCGTCGCCGCATAAGGCACAGGCAACTTCCCCTGACCGGAGCCGCTACAGCATCTGCCTGTAGCGGCTTTTTGTTTTTTGCGGCCCTTGTGCCGTGTGTTCCTGGCTTGTCGTGAATCCGTCGCCCATTCCTGCTCCATCGGTCACGCCTGCGTCGCTTTCGACTCTGCCCGATTTTGATCCCCGTGCCGTTCCGGTGGTGGGGGTGGATGCGCATCTGCCCGCTGTTCCGCTACACGCACAGACACCGCAGGCCCTGCGGGCGCGCTTTGCCCACCCACCGCTTTGGACGCCTGAGGTGGTGCTGGAAAAGAAATTCATGAATCGCCAGCCTGCCCACGCCTCCGTGCTGGTGCCTATCGTGCTGCGCGAGCAGCCCATGGTGCTGCTGACGCAGCGGACGGCGCACCTGTCCACCCATTCGGGCCAGGTGGCTTTTCCCGGTGGACGGGCGGACGCGGAAGATGTCTCCACCGCTGACACGGCCTTGCGCGAGGCCGAGGAAGAAGTGGGCCTGGAGCGGCGCTTTGTCGAAGTGCTGGGCGTGCTGCCCACCTATGTCACCGGTTCATCGTTCATCATCACCCCGGTGGTGGCGCTGGTGCAGCCCGACTGCGTGCTGCACCCCAACCCCTACGAAGTGGCCGATGTGTTCGAGGTGCCCCTGGCGTTTTTGCTGAATCCTGCCCACCATCAGCGCCATATGTTCGAGTGGGAGGGTGTGCGCCGCGAGTGGTTCTCCATGCCCTATCAGGATGGCGAAAAGAATCGTTATATCTGGGGTGCCACGGCCGGTATGTTGCGCAATTTTTATCGATTCATGCTGGCGTGATGGCGGGGCGAGCGCTCGTGCGGCCCAAATGCACGCTACGCCAGTATCATTGCCCTCCATGAGTTTCTTTGCCATCCTGTTCGCTCTGCTGATCGAGCAGGCCCGTCCTCTGGCTCGCACCAACCCCATCCACGCGGGGCTCCGCGCGTGGGCCCTTTCAGTCAGCCGCAACTTTGACGCGGGCAAGCCGCACCACGGCTGGGTGGCTTGGGGTCTGGCTGTGCTGGTACCGGCGCTGGTCACCCTCGGAATTCACTGGTTGCTGATGTTGCTGCTGGGATGGCCGTTTGCGGTGGTCTGGAGTGTGGCGGTGCTGTATGTCACCCTGGGGTTTCGCCAGTTCAGCCACCATTTCACCGGCATCCGTGATGCGCTGGAAGAGGGCGATGAAGATCGTGCGCGTGAGCGCCTGGCCCATTGGCAGCAGGTGGATGTCGGCGCGCTGCCGCGCAGCGAGATCGTGCGCCATGTGATCGAATACTCGGTGTTGGCGGCGCACCGGCATGTGTTTGGTGTGCTGGCATGGTTTTCTGTGCTGGCTGCACTGGGTCTGGGGCCTAGTGGTGCGGTGCTGTACCGGCTGGCCGAATTTGTCTCGCGCCACTGGCATCACAGGGAGCGCTCGGGCGCACAACCTGCCAGCCAGTCGTTGCAGCAAGCCTCGGTGCGGGCCTGGACCATCATCGACTGGCTGCCCGCGCGCATGACTGCGTTGAGTTTTGCCGTGGTGGGCAGTTTTGAAGAGGCCATCGAGGGCTGGCGCTTTCATGCGCAGCGCTTTCCCAATGACAACGATGGCGTGGTGCTGGCCGCCACGGCGGGGGCCATCAATGTGCGCCTTGGCGGCGAGGCCCTGCGTGCCCGCGCCGATCTGCAGACACCACAGGGGCTTGAAATAGAGGCTGACATGGGTGACAGCGACAGCACTCCCGGCCGCGAGCCGGAGGTGGGGCATCTGCGCAGCGTGGTGGGCCTGGTCTGGCGCTCCGTGGTGGTGTGGATGCTGCTGCTGGCGCTGTTGACCTTGGCCCGCCTGCTGGGTTGACCGGATACCCCGGGCCGGGCGGCCAATGTGGGATGTGGCTCAGTAGCGGGTGTGGCTCAATTCGGCAAACAGGTCGCTATAAATTTTGTAGCGATTTGCACCTATTCCATCTGCTCCGGTGCCGTTTTTGAGTGCGGTGAGTACGCCGCAGCCCGGTTCGTGCAGGTGTGAGCAGTTGTAGAACTTGCAGTCGGTGGCGTGGGCCGCAATGTCGGGCATGCACGACGCCAGTTGCATGGGCGCGATGTGCTGCAGGCCAAACTCCTGAAAGCCTGGCGAATCGATCAAGGCAGTGGTGCGGGCGCTGTCCACCCAATACCAGTTGGTGCTGGTGGTGGTGTGCTTGCCCGAGTTCAAAGCCTGTGAGATCTCGCCCGTCAGCACGGTGGCGCCCGGCACCAGCAGGTTGATCAGCGTGCTCTTGCCCGAGCCCGAGGGCCCCAGCACCAGGGTGGTTTTGCCCTGCAGGTGTTGCATCAGCAGGGCGCGGTCCACGTCCCCCGACAGCGACAACGACAGCGGCAGCACGCCATAGTGGTGCCCGCCGCCCATGTGGCGGTAAGGCAGCAGGCGCTCCCAAGCGCGGGCAAAGGGCTCTACCAGATCGCTCTTGTTGAGCGCAATCAGGGGCTTGATGCCAGCGGCCTCCGCTGCGATCAGGGCGCGGGCCAGCTGGCTTTCGGAAAACACCGGCTCGGCGGCGATCAGGATCAGGATCTGATCGAGGTTGGCAGCAAAGGACTTGGTGCGGATCTCGTCCTGACGGTAAAACAGGTTGCGTCGCTCCAGCACTTTTTCGATGGTGCCTTCTTCGCCCTGGCCTTTCGGAGGGGCCTGCCACAGCACCCGGTCGCCCACGACGGCCTGGCTCTTCTTGCCGCGCGGATGACAGATGCGGCGCTGACCGTCGGCGGTCTCCACCATGCAGTGGCGCCCGTGTCCGGCCACCACAAATCCTTCCATGAGGGCGCTGCGTTCAGTCATGGGAGCACGCGGTGGGGTTCATGCCAGCAGGGCGTCGAACCGGGACGCGCAATCGAAATCGGTGGCAGAGATGCCCTGCACGTCGTGCGTGTTCAGGCGCACCACGCAGCGGTTGAACTGCACTGACAGGTCCGGGTGGTGGTCTTGTGCGTTGGCCACAAAGGCTACGGCATTCACGAAGGAAATGGTTTCGTAGTAGTTGGCGAAATGGTAGGTTTTTTCGATGGCCACCTGGGCGCCATCACCGCTGAGGGACCAGCCTTCGATCTTGGCCAGGTTTGCTACTATTTCCGTAGCTGTCAGCGCACGTCGGTTATGCGCCGACCAGTCTTTCTTCTTCAGCATTGTGGTCATGGTTGGGCGGACGATGGCATGCGTGCCAGCCGTTCAGTAGCGGGCGGGTGCGAGTAGTAGAACTTCACATACACCGGGTCGGGGGTGAGTGTGGAGGCGTTGTCTTCGTAGAGCTTGAGCAGCGCAGTGGAAAGATCGGCCCCGTTGGTCTGGGCCACTGCATAGGCGTCGGCTTCAAATTCGTGGCGACGCGAAAGCCCTGCAAAAACGGGCGCAATGAACAGCGTGAAAACGGGCACTGCCAGCAGGAACAGCAGCAGGGCCAGCGCATCGTTGGGCACTGAAGGCGCCGCCAGATCAAGGGAAATGTAGGGGCGCACGCCCAGCCCCGTGTAAAACCATACTTGGGTGGAGAGCCAACCGAGCAGGGCAAAGCCGGCCAGGCTCAGGGCAAATAGGCTGGCCACACGCTTGAGGATGTGGCGGTGCTTGAAGTGTCCCAGCTCATGGGCCAGTACGGCTTCTACTTCGCCTGGCGAGAGCTGGCGCAGCAGGGTGTCATAAAAAACCACGCGCTTGGCGGCGCCAAAGCCGGTGAAATAGGCGTTGGCATGGGCGCTGCGGCGGCTGCCATCCATCACGAACAGACCCTTGGCCGCAAAGCCGCAACGCTGCATCAGCGCCGTGACGCGGGTTTTGATCGATTCGTCTTCGAGTGGCTGGAACTTGTTGAACAGGGGGGCAATGAAGGTGGGGTAGATCACCATCAAAAGCAGGTTGAATGCCATCCACAGGCCCCAGGCCCACAGCCACCACGATGGCCCTGCAGCGCCCATCAGCCAAAGGATCAGCGCCGCAATCGGCAGACCGATGAGGGTGCCCACCAGGGTGGATTTGGCCAGATCCGCCAGCCACAGTGCCAGCGTCATCTTGTTGAAGCCAAAGCGCTGCTCGATCACGAAGGTCTGGTACAGCGTGACCGGCAGGTCGACGGCCGCACTGATGACGACAAACGCTCCCAGCAGTGCCAGTTGCTGCACCATGCCACCGCCCAATGCACCCAAAAGGGCCTGATTCAGGGCGTCGAGCCCGCCCAGCAGCGTCCAGCCCATCAACACAGCGGCGCCCAGCGCCATCTCCAGCAAACTCAAGCGTGCCTTGGTGATGGTGTAGTCGGCGGCCTTTTGGTGGGCTGCCAGTGAAATGCGCGCGGCAAAGGCGTCGGGCACGCTGGATCGGTTCTGGGCCACATGGCGAATCTGGCGTGAAGTCAGCCAGAATTTGAGCAGCAGACCGGCACAAATCGCAGCGGCAAAGGCGATGGTGAGGGCACTGGAGGGCGAAAAAGCGTCGGAGATAGGCATGTGGGCGCGAGTTTAGGCCATCAGCGACAATGCCCGCCATGTCTGAAGCCAACAACCCCGTACCCCCCGTGCTTTCCAAATCGGACCAGAACCTGGTCTGGCTGGACTGCGAAATGACCGGCCTGGAGCCCGATACCGACCGACTGCTGGAAATCGCTGTGATCGTGACAGGCCCCCAACTGGAGCCACGCATCGAAGGCCCTGTGTTTGCCATTCATCAGGCAGACGAATTGCTGAACAAGATGGACGCCTGGAACAAGGGCACGCACGGCCGCAGCGGCCTGATCGACAAGGTGAAAGCCTCTGCTGTGACCGAGGCCGAGGCCGAGCAACAGATACTGGAATTTCTGGCCCGTTACGTGCCCAAGGGCACCGCGCCCATGTGTGGCAACAGCATTGGACAGGATCGGCGCTTTCTGGTGCGCTACATGCCCAAGCTGGAGCGCTTCTTTCACTACCGCAACGTGGATGTGAGCACCCTGAAGGAGCTTGCCAAGCGCTGGAAGCCCGAGGCTTACAGCAGCTTCAAGAAGGCGCAAAAGCACACCGCCCTGGCCGATGTGCATGAAAGCATTGACGAGCTGGCGCACTATCGCAAGCACCTGCTGTCCGTTTGACGCTGGCTGGACGCCCCGTTGCAGTGGCGGATCACAAGCCACCTACAAGGCGGCTTGTGATGAACAGGGTGGGGGGGGGGCTTGCGGGGAAACCCCTATTCATGCGATAATTGCGGGCTGCGCAGGAAACTGTACGCAGATTGTGCATCTCCCCTCACACACCGGGCTTGCCAGCCGGCTGTCTCAGACAGCGCAGGACTGGCGAACAACGCCCACCAGCATCCGCCCAGAGCGCATGCAGGTTTCGTTTGATGGTTGATGTTTTTTAACCATTGACGAAGCCATCGCGGGCTACGCTTGCGACCGTCTTCGTGAGAGAAAAATTCATGACCGACACCACTTTGGTGCAGGGCGATTTCGCGCCTGCAGATACTTCTATTGCTGCCGTTATTGCCGAGCAGTCCACCCTTGACACTTCCATTGAATCCACCAGCGAGGCAGTCACTGCTGAGCCCAATGGTTTCATCGAGCTGGGCCTGGCCCCTGAACTGGTGCAGGCTGTGGCCGATCTGGGCTACACCCAGCCCACCAGCGTGCAGCTCAAGGCCATTCCCTTGGCAATGGGCAGCGATGCCTCCAAGTTCATCGACCTGATGGTTTCCAGCCAGACGGGTAGCGGCAAGACTGCCGCCTTCCTGCTGCCCGTGCTGCATACGCTGATCAACCAGCAAGCCGAAGCCGAAGCCGAAGAGCGCGCCGCCTTCGACCGCGCTGTGGCCGAAGCCGCTGCCCGTGGCGAACCCGCTCCCAAGCGCGCCAAGCGCAAGGACCCCACGAGCTCGCGCAACTTCAAGGCCGCCACCCCCGGCGCCCTGATCCTGTGCCCTACCCGTGAACTGGCACAGCAAGTCGCACACGACGCCATCGATCTGGTCAAGCATTGCCGTGGCCTGCGCGTGGCCAACGTGGTGGGTGGCATGCCTTACCAGTTGCAGATCGCCAAGCTGCAAAATGCAGACCTCGTGGTGGCCACTCCTGGTCGTCTGCTGGATCTGCAGCGCTCGATGCAGATCAAGCTCGACAAGGTGCAGTTTTTGGTTGTCGACGAAGCCGACCGCATGCTCGACCTGGGCTTCTCGGATGACCTGGCCGAGCTGAACCAGCTGACCGCCCAGCGCAAGCAGACCATGATGTTCAGCGCCACGTTTGCGCCCCGCATCCAACAGCTGGCCATGCGCGTGATGCATGACGGTGGTTCGTCGGTGCAGAAGGTCACCATCGATTCTCCGCAAGAGAAGCACGCCAACATCAAGCAGATGCTGTACTGGGCCGACAACGCCCAGCACAAGCGCAAGATGCTCGACCACTGGCTGCGTGACACCACAATCAACCAGGCCATCGTTTTTGCCAGCACCCAGGTGGAGTGCGACGGCCTGGCCAACGACCTGCAGCAGGAAGGCTTCTCGGCCGTTGCCCTGCACGGCGCCCTGAGCCAGGGTTTGCGCAACCGCCGTTTGATGGCGCTGCGCGCTGGCCAGGTGCAGATCCTGGTGGCCACCGATGTGGCGGCACGCGGTATTGACGTACCCACCATTACCCACGTGTTCAACTTCGGCCTGCCCATGAAGGCCGAGGACTACACCCACCGCATTGGCCGTACCGGCCGTGCGGGCCGCGATGGCCTGGCCATCACGTTTGCCGAGTTCCGCGATCGCCGCAAAATCTACGACATTGAGTCGTACAGCCGCCAGCAGTTCAAGGCCGAAGTGATTCCTGGCATGGAGCCCTCGCAGCGCGCGCCGCAGGCACCTCGCGGTGGCGATTTCGGTGGTGGTGGCCGTGGCGCCCCTGGCCGTTCGTATGACAACCGTGACAACCAGTCGCGCGGCCGCTTCGGTGGTCCCGCACGTGGCGGCAATGACCGTGGTGGCTTCGGCGGTGGTTTTGGCGGCGGCTTTGCTGGTCGTGACAACCGTGGCGCTCCTGCCTCCCGTGGTGAAGGCGGCGGTGGCGGCGGCTTTGCTGGCCGTGACGACCGTGGTGGTGACCGTGGTTTTGCGCCCCGCCGTGATGGCGAGTCGTTTGGCCGCAAGCCTGGGTTTGGCGACGCTGGCCGTGCTGGCTTTGCCCCCCGTGGCGATGCTGGCGCACCTCGCGGTGACTTCGCTCCCCGCAAGCCCGCTTTCTCCAAGCCGGCAGGTGCTGGTGGTGGCAAGCCTTTTGTGCCCCATGATGCCCGCAAACGCCCAGCGCGCCCTGCACGCTGAGTTGTCTGCAGAATTGCTGACGAGTTGAAGAGGGCTGGTTCCGAAAGGGGCCAGCCCTTTTTTCGTCAGGGGTGGCGGCTGTGGGGCCGCCGCGCACGCTCAGGTCAGCGCGCACGCCTGTGCATAGCCATAAAGGCGCTCGGGGGGCACCCGCGAAAGCAGGTGTTTGTCGTCTGCTGCGAGGCCGGTGATGGCATGGGCAGGGTCTGCGGTGTTGCGATGCAGGGTGGTGGTGACGCTGCGGCCCTGTGCGTCGGTGACGGCGGCCACCAAAGGTGTGCGAGCTTCTGTGCCACGGCGCATTACCACGCCCAGCTCACCAGAGGCGAGTTTCACCAGGTTGCCCGGTGGGTAGATGCCCAGTACCTTGATGATGGCGGACGACATCGCTCCCCCCTTGTCGTCCCGAAACATCTGGCGGGCGGCATCCTGGACAATCATGGGTGCGCGGATTGCCCGGGGGCTGATGCGCGCCATGAAAATATCGGCCATGCGCAGCATCTGGGCGAGTTCATCGATTTGCGTCAAGCCCCTGGGGTAGCCGCTGCCATTACCCTGTTCATGGTGTTGGCGAATGGCCTCCAGCCATGCGGCGTCGGTGATGCCTGCCTTGGCGAGCAATGCGGCACTATCGATGGGATGTGTGCGCAGTTGGGTGCGTTGCCGGTCCAGCACGGGATAGTCTTGGCTCGCCATCTGACCCTGCAAGTCGGCAATGCTGGCATTCATGGTGAGGGCGGCCAGCGTGATGAGGCGAACACGTGCGGCGGTCCACTCCATGCGCCGCGCCATCAGGATGCACAGCAGAGCGGTGTAGACGCTGTGGCTGTAACCATACCGCAGGTGCCTGGCCTGGTCCTGGCGGACCGCCAGGAAGATGGCGATATCGGCATCCAGGTCGGCCAACGTGATCAACTCCTGCGCCAGTTTTTCTATGTTGGCGGGGAATTCCGGCGCATGCGGCAACTCGTGCACCAGTGTTTCCAGGGTGTCGACGGTATCGGCCCAGCGCGTGTAAATACTTTTTACCGGCCCTGACTTGGGGACATAAAGGGCTTCTACTGCCCGCTTTTCCTCCAGGTCGACGTAGATGCCACGCTCAAGCAAGGCCTGCATCTGGGCCTCGCTGCTGACGATGTGCCCCCGTGCGAGAAGCAGGGCGCAATCGTGGTTGCGAACGTTCCACGGCAGCGCAACATCCATCTGGATCTCGGACTCCACCAGTTTCAATAGTTGCATGGCCAAACCTTGGTTGATCGCATTGTTTGGGTCGTGAATCCTTTGCGGGGGTGGGGCGCCTCTGGACGATTGTTGCAGAGTGACCGACGATTGAACATACCGTTGAGTCAGCCTGGCTCAGAGGTGCGTCCGATTTCGGGCCAGCGATGGTGCAGGTAGAACCAGGCCAGCATGCCGATGCCCATCATCAACAGCGATGCCACCGCCAGCCACAACGTGGAGTGCATCACGAGCGGCGCCACCACACCGGCCACCACCCCGTTGGCGGTGGACCCCACAAACGCCTGCAAAGACGATGCCATGCCGCGCCGTTGCGGGTAGAGGTCCAGTACCAGCAAGGTCACCACCGGCACCATCAACGCCCAGCCAAACGCAAACACGGCGATGGGAAAGAGCGCCCAGCTTGCGTGTGCAGTGAAAACAGCATTCGCGATCACGTTGACAACCGCAACAACGCACATGATGACAAAGCCATGCTGAATCTGCCGCTTGGGCGCAACCCGCCCCGCCAACCGGCCGCTCAGCCATGCTCCACCCATGATGCCGCAGATGGTCAGGCCAAAGAACCAGAAAAACTGCGTGGGTGCGAGCCCCAGGTGGTCGCTCAGAAAGGCAGGGGCTGAAAGCACATACAGGAACATGCCATTGAACGGCACCCCGCTGGCGAGGGCCAGCAGCAGGAAGCGCGGGCTGGAGCCGAGTTGCCAATAGCCCCGCATCAGGTGCGGAACATTGAAGGGCTGGCGGTGGTCCGCATGCAGGGTTTCGGGCAGGAACCGCAGGTTGGCGATCCAGAGCGCAACCCCCACCAGGGTCAGGAACCAGAAAATGCTGTGCCAGCCAAGATGCACAAACAGCCAGCCACCCACGACGGGGGCAATGGCCGGCGCGACACCAAAGTAGATGGTGACCTGGCTCATGACCCTCTGTGCCTGGGCGGGTGGGAACATGTCGCGGATCACCGCACGAGACACCACAATGCCAGCGCCGGTTGACAGGCCTTGTAAGGCGCGAAAAAGCACCAGTTGTTCAATGCTCTGCGAGAGCGCACACCCGGCCGATGCAATGGTGAACATTGCAATGCCGGCCAACACCACGGGTCTGCGGCCAAAGCTGTCTGCCAGCGCGCCATGAAAGAGATTCATGAAGGCAAAGCCGAACAGATACGCAGAGAGCGTCTGCTGCATCTGCACCGGCGTGGCGCCCAAGGCCGAGGCAATGCCCGAGAACGCCGGAAGGTACGTGTCGATCGAAAAAGGCCCCAGCATGCCCAGCAAGGCCAGCAGCACCGCCAGTGCCCAACGGGGTGCACGCCATAGCAGGTGGGCTTGTGGATTCATGAAGGACTTTGGATGTGCAGGATGAATGGAAGTTACCCGCATCAGCGGGAGTGACGATTGCGTTGTCCGGCGCACGGGTCGGATCCATTATCGGCGAGCGCTTTGATCCGGGCTTTGGGCGCAGCTCTGAGCGTTGTGTGCTGCGCCTCGCGCCTCGTATGTGGGAGCGGCCGGGCAGGCAGGCGCCGTAAATGAAAAAACCCCGCCATCTTGAAGACAGCGGGGTTTTGCAGTTTGGTGGGTCCTGAGTGACTCGAACACTCGACCTACGGATTAAGAGTCGGAGTAAATATATATTTGCCCCTGTTGATTGGTGTGGGTACAATCTATGTAAATCAACACGTTACGCAAGTTTTTAAGCGATGAACTGTTGATTTGCACATGTGTATATATGAGGCATTTGCCTACAGATTGCCTACAGATTTTCAGGGGGTGCCATGAGCAAGCTACAAAACCGCGTGAGGCTGACCGCTGGCAGGGTTGACGCCTTCACCTGCCCGCCCGGCAAATCACAGGCTTTCCTATGGGACACCGACACCCCCGCGCTGGCGCTGCGCGTGACGCCCACGGGCCGCAAAACCTACGTGTTTGAGTCGCGCCTGAACGGCGACACCATCCGCATCAACATAGGCACCGCTACAGACTGGCTGATTGAAAAGGCCCGAGGCGAGGCGCAGCGCCTGAAGGTGCTGGTGGACAGTGGGCAAGACCCCCGCGAGATAGAGCGCCAGCAACAGGCAGACAAAGCCGCCGCAAAGGCCGCCGCCGCCGTCCAAGCCGTTACCGTGGGCGAGGTGTGGGCCGTGTACCTTGAGGACCGCTGCCCGCACTGGGGGGAACGACACCATGCAGACCATGTGAAGCTGGTTCAAGCCGGGGGCGAGGTTTCCAAGCGTGGCACCCGTGGCCGTGGCGTGACTGTGGCCGGGCCGCTGCATCCGCTGATGGGGCTTGCGCTGCGTGACCTGACAGCGCCCGTTATCGAGGCATGGGCCGCACGCGAGGCACAGACCCGCCCAACGTCTGCCCGGCTGGCATGGCGCTGCCTGAAAGCCTTTTTGAGCTGGTGCGCAGAACAGCCGGAATATGCGCCGGTGCTGCCCAGCGTGAACCCTGCTAAGACAAAGAAAGCACGCGAGGCATTGGGCAAAGCCGGGGTGAAGCAGGATGCACTGCTGAAAGAGCAACTGCGCGCATGGTTCGATGCTGTGCAAAAAATCGGCAACCCTATCGCCGCAGCTTACTTGCAAGTGCTGGTGCTGACTGGCGCAAGGCCGGGCGAGGTGCTGGGGCTGCGCTGGGAGGACGTCAACACCAAGTGGAAGGGGTTGACCATCCGCGATAAGGTGGAGGGCGAGCGCGTGATACCCCTGACGCCCTACGTGTCGCACCTGCTGCATTCCCTGCCGCGCCGTAGTGACTGGGTGTTTCCCAGCACCGCACGGGGTAAGGACACAGAAGGGCAGACCCTGAGCATCCCGAGAGCCCCACACAATGCCGCCTGTGCTGTGGCTGGTATCGAGGGGTTAACTCTGCATGGCCTGCGCCGTTCATTCAAAAGCCTGACGGAGTGGCTCGAAATTCCCGCTGGCGTGGTGGCGCAAATCATGGGCCACAAGCCCAGCGCAACCGCTGAAAAGCACTACACCGTGCGCCCGCTAGACCTGCTGCGCGTACACCATGAGCGCATAGAGGCGTGGATTTTGGAGCAGGCCGGGATTGTGTTTGATGCCAAGGCCGCGCCCGGTGCGCTGCGTGTGGTGGCAAGTTAAACGCGAAGCCCTGGCGCGTTTCACCCAGGGCAAAACAGGCGGGGCTGCAAGGTGCAGGAACACCAGAGCAGCCCCTGACCACAACGAAAGAACGATTTTCATCATGGCTATTGAAAATTCTAAGCTGGACATGGACGCAACGAACATGCTCGAAAACCTGCGAACCATCCGACATGCATTGCATATTGGGCTTGAAAGCTACGGGGAAATTGAGCGCCTAACTGATGTTTTCAGTTTGTACAAGGATGCCGCCCAAG
Organism: Acidovorax sp. BoFeN1; assembly: GCF_003345135.1. Taxonomy (NCBI): domain Bacteria; kingdom Pseudomonadati; phylum Pseudomonadota; class Betaproteobacteria; order Burkholderiales; family Comamonadaceae; genus Acidovorax; species Acidovorax sp. BoFeN1. The sequence continues at coordinate 22,054 of NZ_QOZT01000017.1, read as the reverse complement.
ACCTGCCCGACCACATGAGGCCCATCCATCCGACAGGGTCAAACGACACCATAGGGGTTTTTTCCGCTGCGCTTCGGACGCTGGAGCTATTCGACCCGACAGACAAATAAACCCCATTTGCCCCAGCTAGGCCCGCGAACTGAAAAGCGGGTTTCCCTGCCCGCCTGCTGGGGTTCCTTTTCAGGGCTGCACTGAGGGGGTGCCCATGAATAACAAGACGCTACCGTATTGGCTGGCAGTAGAAGAAAGCAAGACCGTTCGCTTTTCTGAGCTGGCGCACCTGATGGCGAAGGCCATGCATCCAGGCGACCATGAGCTAACGAGCTATGCCGCCGCCCGCATCAATCTGGATAAGGAATTACCCCGCGCCGTACATGATGGACAGCTAAAGGTGCGCAACCGTGCCGGACTGAGTCCGCACACATTCCCGCATGGTGCAAGCCTGCAAAGCGCCGTAATGCTGCCTCAAGATTTACGGTCTTTCCTTGCTGAAAGAAGCATAGAACTGCGCCTTACACCGCATGGAAGCGGGCCAGACTATTGGACGCTGGAGAATGCCGCCGCTGCAATTGCCGAACAGGAACAGTGGCACGATGGCGCACGGGGCAGCCTCGAAAACGCGCTACTGGAAGCCGCATCAAGTCGTGCGCTTGTTGTCCGTCACCCGCATACAGACTTGCCCAGGACTGATGGGGATGTGAGGGCCTTTTATGAATTGGTTACGCCTTCCGATGTGAATGCATGGCTAGAAAAGCAAGGTGCGCCGTATCGTTGGAGTGTGGCCCGGCCAGAGATGAAGCCAGAGCCCCAGGCCGCAACGCCCGCGCCCGTGTCAGACAGCGCCAGCGATGCGCCCGACACAAGCAAGGGCACGCCGCCCAAGCTAACCGAAGTCGACAAGGCCGAAATTCAGCGCCTTTATAACCGTGGGCGAGGAGCACCCGTCAATGCCATGGCGAAGCAATTTAATGTGTCCCGCCCGACCATTGAAAAGGTTTTGCGGCGCGCCGGAATCAAGAAATAGTGCAATCCATGGGGTTGCATAGGGGCTGCAACAACCCCTGCGCAACCCGCATGAAATAAGGCTTTTTGCAAATTGCAAGGGGCTGCATATTGCGTGCAGCCGGGGTTGCAGCAAGCCAATACAGCCATCGCAACAAACCCGAAAGGGACTCAACGATGGCACACCAACTGCTTACCCCACTGGCGCAAGAAACCCGCGCTGCACTGCCCACTAGCGAGGCCGCCGGACACCTGAGCCGCGCACAGCAAACGCTGCGCATTTGGGCTTGCCGAGAGGACGGCCCAATCCGCCCCATACGCATAAATGGCCGCCTTGCGTGGCCCGTTTCGGAACTGCGCCGCGTGCTGGGGGTGGCGTAAATGGATGCGCTGTACCGACACCCTGACGGCATGGGCGAAATCATGTTCGAGGCTGCAACGGGCCGCCTGTTCACCTTGAACGATGCCGAGGGCCTGAGCGCCTATGCAGCGATTGGCCCGGCTGGCCTGCGCGACGTGGCTGCAAAGCTGCTGACGCTGGCCGCACTGGTGGAGGTGAAGCAATGAGCGCCTTTATCAATCGCCTGCTGCTGGCGCTGTGGTGCGCTGCCCCGTCACGCTGGTTTCAACGTGGGAGGGCTGCAAAATGAAAACGCCCGACACCGCAAAAACAGTATCGAGCGCTACCCGGCAAGGTGCGCAAATTCTACCCTTCACCTTCCCGGCCCGCACCAATACCGCCTGTTCCGAGATTCTGGCGCGCATGCTGTCTGGTGAAGTGCTGACCGGCATGGATGGCGTTTTCGAGGTGAGCACTACGCGCCTTGCCGCGCATGTTCACTACCTTGCCGAAAGCTATGGCGTACCGACCGAAGCCAACGACCGCGCCGTAGGCTGCAACGATGGCCGCGTGGTGACGGTCAAAGCCTACAGCCTGCCGCACAACGTTATCCAAAGCGCCCGCGCTGCTGGTGCTGCCCCGTGGATTGCCAGTGTTCGCGCCGACCGTGCTGCACTGCGCGCAAAAGCGGCACAGGCCCAGGCACAGGCCGCCCGCATGAATGCCGCACGCAAGCGCCACACCCCGCCGGGTCAAGGCGACTTGTTTGTAAATGGGGGGGCTGCGTGCTGACCGACACCGCAAAAGCAATCGACGCATTGCACGCCATCCCGCCCGACCTGCCCCGCGATGAATGGGTGAAGGTGGGCATGGGCGCACATGCCGCCGGGGTGGACTTCGACACCTTCGACACCTGGAGCGCCGGGGCTGGCAACTACGACGCCGCAGCATCCCGCGATGTGTGGCGCAGCATCAAACCGGGTAAGGGTGTGGGAGCTGGAACCCTTTACCGCGTGGCCGCTGAACATGGGTGGCGCATGGGTGAAGGCAAGCCCCAGCAAAGGCCCGTGCAAGCCCCCAGGAAGGCCGCAGAACCCCAGCGCAAGCCCGCCCCAGGCATGAGCCCTGCTGAGGTGTGGAACCGCTGCGAAGCGGCAACCGCTGCACATGGCTACATCACAGCAAAGGCCGCCGCCGGGGTGCCATTGGATGCCCTGCGCGTGGTGCCCGGTGGCGACGCCCTGCGCATTCAAGGGCAGAGCATGGCCGGGGCTTTGGTGGTGCCTGCCTATGGCCCGCAAGGGCTGCAAAGCCTGCAACTGATACCGCCGCCCGGTGCCGGTAAAAAAATGAACCTGCCCGGTGCGCCGATGGCCGGGGCATCCTTCACCGTGGGCACGCTGGTGCCCGGTGCGCCCGTGGCTTTGTGCGAGGGTGTGGGCACTGCATGGGCTTGCTGGCAGGCTACCGGGCATCCTGCCGTGGCGTGCTTTGGCTGGGGCAATGTGGGCAAGGTGGCCGAAGCCCTGCGCCAGCGTGACGCCGCCGCCCGTCTGGTGCTGGTGCCTGACGTGGGCAAAGAGGAAAGCGCCGCAGAGATTGCCCAGGCCGTGGGCTGCGCCGTGGCCTACATGCCCCAGGGCGAGGCGCAGAACTTCGACGCAAACGACTTGGCACAGCGTGAAGGGCACGACGTTTTAGCCGCGCTGCTGGAGGCAGCGACAGAGCCGCCCAAGCCTGAGCCCCGTTACAAGCTGCTGGGGGCTGATGAACTGCGCAACCTGCCGCCGCTGGCGTGGCGTGTGCGTGGTGTGCTGCCTGCCGTGGGGCTTGCTGCGCTGTATGGCCCGAGCGCATCCGGTAAATCATTCCTGGCCTTTGATATGGCCGCATCCATTGCCGAGGGGCAACGCTGGTTTGATTGCCGGGTGGAAGCCGCGCCCGTGGTGTATGCCGCGCTGGAGGGCGAAGCCGGGTTCAAGCTGCGTGCCCAGGCATGGGAGGTGAGCCGGGGCCGGGCCTTGCCTGATGGCCTGCGCATGATGCTGCAACCGTTCAAGCTGACCGATGGGCAGGACGTGCTAGACCTTGCCGCCGTGGTGCCCGATGGTGCTGTGGTGGTGGTGGACACCTTGAACCGCGCCGCGCCCACTGCCGACGAAAACAGTTCACGCGACATGGGCGAGATTCTGGAGGCAGCAAAGACCCTGCAAACCCTGACCGGTGGGCTGGTGGTGCTGGTTCACCACACGGGAAAGAATGCCGCCGCTGGCCTGCGTGGGCACAGTTCGCTATTCGCTGCAATGGATGCCGCAATCGAAGTTTCACGCGAAGGCGACCGCCGGGAATGGAAGGTGGCGAAATCCAAGGATGGCATTGATGGCGAGGCTTGCCCGTTCAAGCTGGCCGTGGAGGTGCTGGGCACTGAACCGACCGGGGAGGCCATTACAAGCTGCGTGGTGGTGCGTGATACCGCCGTGGAGGATGTGCGCGCCGTGAAGCTGCCCCAGGGTGGAAACCAGCGGGTGATTTTGGATGCCCTGCGCCCGATGTTCAAGGACGGGCAAACAGGCAAGCCCGGAGCCCCGCCGCTGCGCCCCTGCATTGAACTGGAGGCCGCTGTATCTGCTGGCGCTGCAAAGCTGACATGCCAGACCGACCGCCGCGCAACACGCACCAGAGAGGCAATCACTGGACTGGTGGCCCGTGGGGTTGTTGGCTGCAATGAGGGGTGGCTATGGCTGGCGTGATGAATAACCGAAATTCACCGTTCCGTCTGTTTTCGGTGAAATCCGTAACCGAAATTCACCGCCCCCTATATATAGGGGGTGGAAGTTCGGTGATTTTTTCGGTGGGGAGGTTTGGCAATGAATGCTGACCTTTTCGGCCTGGAACAACAGACACCCAGAACCAACCGCCGCCCCGAAGCTGCCGCCCTGGTGGAAGTCTTGAGAGCCCTTCGCACGCATCCCGCCGTGGCATGGGCAGAGCGCATGAATAGCGGGGCCGCCAAGGTAGAAGGCCGCTTTATCCGCTTTGGGTTCAAGGGCTGCCCCGATGTGCTGGGGCAATTGAAGGATGGCCGCTTGCTGGGTGTGGAAGTGAAAGCCCAGGCCGGACGCCTGCGCCCCGAGCAAGCCCTATTCCTGGCGCGTATCCGTGCCGCTGGTGGCGTGGCCTTTGTGGCGCGTGACCTGCGCGATGTGCGCGAACAACTCAACAACTGAAAAAGCACAAAAGGAACACCGATGGCGACAAGAAGAAAACCGCCCGCCGCTGCATGGAAGCCGGGCCAGTCTGGAAACCCAAAGGGCCGCCCGGCTGGGACGGGTGAAGTGGCAAAGCTGCGAGCCGCTATTGCAGACCGCGTGCCCGAACTACTGGCCGCGATGATGGCCCGCGCCCTTGATGGCGATGTGGGAGCCGCCCGCCTGCTGCTGGAGCGTGCCATAGCCCCATTGAAGGCCGCTGAACAGTCTCAAGCCCTGAGCCTGCCCGATGGCACCCTAACCCAACAAGGACGCGCCGTGCTGGCATCCGTGGCCGCTGGTGAGCTTGCACCCGGACAAGGTGCCGCGCTGCTGGGTGCCATTGGTACGCTGGCCCGCGTGACTGAGATTGACGAACTGGCGCGCCGTATCGAGGTGCTGGAGGAAAAGAATGCAAAGCCTTGAAAAGAGAATTGCCGAACTCGAAAAAGGGGCTTCAATGAATGAGGGGCCGTTAACCATTGTCATAAGGCCCCTGGCGCCTGGACACCTTGATGAAGAACTACAGGAACTGCATGACCAGAATGGAAGCCAGCGATGGACGCGCCAGCCTGGAGAGACTGAGCAAGAGCTAATAGACCGGGCATCCCGCGAGGTGACGCGCAACAGGCCGGGCTGTGCTTTGCTGATGGCTGGCAACCGGCTGCCGCGTGGGGCATAGCAGCGCCACGCAGCGGGGGAGTGTTTGACCTTTCGCGGGCGCCAATCAATGATTGGCACATCGCAACAAAGTAATTGATGCCATGCAGAACCAAGAGCGCTATGACTTTGACGACCTTGAGCGTGAGGCGCGGATGATGGAGCTAGCAAAGAATGTTGCCGCTATCAAAGATGTCGCTAGGCATATTGACTATCGACTGGAATCTGAAGGACCGAGCCAAAAAGACTTCGAAGCATTCATTGCGGAGATGCAGATTGACCGCGACCTGATGAATGCTCAAGTTCACGATGAGCGCGACCAGGTGCCGTTTCCGCCGGGGCCCTGGCCTGTGGAGGTGAGGCCTTCGACGCTGCACGGGCTGGGTTTATTCGCTACCCGTGGCATCGAGTACGGCGAGTTAATTGCGCCTGCTAGGTTTTTTGGCATGAGGACGCCCGCAGGCAGGTACACCAACCACCACCCAGAGCCCAACGCCGAGGCCTTAGCGTCTGGTGCTGACATCCTTCTGGTGTGCATCCGTAAGATACCTGCTGGCGCTGAGGTGCTGCTGAACTATCGGCAGGTGCTTGCCGTGAACCTGGCGAGTTTTGACGGCGCGCCAGAACGATGACAAGCAGAGACTGATGGCCAACTGATGGCACCACAGCCACACCCGAACAGACCCAGCCTAACCCGCCGGGTTTTTTCTTGTCTGGTGCTGGGGGCTGCATTCGGGCAACTTGCCTACAGATTGCCTACAAGCTACGGACGGAAACCCAAAACAAAAAACCCTGCTACCGGTTTGATAGCAGGGTTTCGTTTGCCCGTGCGGGCTAGTCTGGTGGGTCCTGAGTGACTCGAACACTCGACCTACGGATTAAGAGTCCGCTGCTCTACCAACTGAGCTAAGAACCCAAACTTTTTAATCTGTCAGCATTGCTGCTGAGCCTCGAATTATGCACCAAAAATTCTGGCGTTGGCAAGCTGGTACAAAAATTATTGCATGGCGTTGCGGCTGGCCAGCTCGACAAACAAGCCGCTGTGGTCCAGCTGGCCCAGTCCGTGTTCGACGCCATCTTTGTACAGCGCTTCAAAAAGCGCCGTGATGGGGGCATCAAAGCCGATTTCCTGGGCGGTGATCAGGGCGTTGTCGAGATCCTTGAGTTGAACCGTCATGCGGCCACGTGGAGCGAAGTCGCGGTCCACCATGCGCTGACCATGCAGTTGAAGAATCCGGCTGTCAGCAAAGCCGCCGCTGATGGCCTCTCGCACCTTGGCCATGTCGGCGCCGCCTTTGGCGGCAAAGAGCAGTGCCTCTGCCACCGCGCCAATGGTGATGCCCACGATCATTTGATTGGCCAGCTTGGCCAGCTGGCCCGCGCCGTGGGGGCCGACATGGGTGGCGCGTCCAAAGATGGCAAAGATGGGCTGTGCGCGCGCAAACTCCTGCGGCCGGCCGCCTGCCATGATGGCCAGGGTGCCGTTTTCGGCGCCCACCGTGCCGCCGGAGACCGGCGCATCCAGGTGGGTCAGCCCCATTTCCTCCAGGCGAGTCGCGTGGTCGCGGGCTTCCCGGGGTTGTATCGAGGCCATGTCGATAAACAGGGCGCCTGCACGCATGGCTTGCGCCGTGCCCAGCCCGAAAAGCACCTGGTCCACCACCGAGCCGTTCTCCAGAAGGCTGATGACAAAGTCGGCATCGCGCACGGCGTCTGTGGGTGTGTTGTGCACCGTGGCGCCAGCGGACGCCAGTGGATCGGCCTTGGCGCGGGTGCGGTTCCAGGCGCGTACCTGGTGGCCTGCCGCGCACAGGCGTCGGGCCATGGGCAATCCCATCATGCCGATACCGAGGACGGCAACGCGAAGCGGCGGGGTGGTGGTCATGGGCGCATCCTTGGAAGCTGTTTTGTCTGCCGCCATCATGGGCTTTTTCACTGCCACTCCCTGTCAGCGAGCTTGCAGTGTGCTGAATATGCCGGGATGATGGCACGCACAAGGAGACGCGCCATGAACTTCCCCCACCACGATCCGGCCTGGCTGGAGCGTATGTACAACAACCGGGCCTTGGTGCCGGACCACGTGGATTATCTGCAGCGCTGGGCCGACGCGTCTGCCCTGGCGCGCACCAGTGGGGCGTGCGCGCTGGACATTGCCTACGGCAGCGGCACTGGTGAGGCGCTCGACATCTTTGCGCCCCACGTGCCGGGCCGCTCGCCGGCCCCGGTGCTGGTTTTCATCCACGGGGGGTACTGGCGCGCACTCGACAAGTCTGAGCATTCCTTTCTGGCGCCTGCGTTCACACGCGAGGGAGTCTGCGTGGTGATGGTGAACTATGCGCTGTGCCCCGGCACGCCCCAGGCTCCCGTCACGGTGCCCCAGATCGTGCGCCAGGTCGAGAGGGCGCTGGGCTGGGTGTGGGGCAACATTGAGCGCCATGGAGGTGACCCTGGCCGCATCACGGTGGCAGGCCATTCCGCAGGTGGGCAACTGGCGGCCATGCTGCTGACAAGCGTGTGGCCGCTGCTGGGCGACGGATGGCCGGACGGGCTGGTGCGCAACGCGCTTTCGATCTCGGGGATTCACGACCTGGAGCCCATCATGCACACCCCATTTTTGCAGTCGGTGCTGCACCTGACCGCGCAGCATGTGCTGCAAGCCAGCCCGGCGAGGCTGCAGGCGCCCAGCCAGGGCATTGTGTACAGCGCGGTCGGTGGCGACGAAAGCGCCGAGTTCCTGCGGCAGGCCCGGCTGCTGCGGGACGCCTGGGGCTCACGCGCCGTGCCGCGCCACCAGGTGCTGGCCGGGCTGAACCATTTCAGTATTCTCGATGCGCTGGCACAGCCCGGGCATGACCTGCACCACATGGCCCTGAACCTGCTGCGGGCCTGAACACGCGCCCGCAGCCCGATGGGTGGCCTACATCAGCAGGTGTTCGCCCGCGTTGTCGCCGCCCAGAATCACGTAGTTGACCTTGCGCACGTCCATCAGCCGGGTGCCGCCCGCGTAGCTGATGGAGCTTTGCACGTCCTGTTCCATCTCGATGAGTGTGTCGGCAAGTTTGCCCTTGATGGGCTCGAGAATGCGCTTGCCTTCCACGTGCTTGTATTCGCCCTTGTTGAAGTCGCTGGCCGAGCCGTAGTACTCCTTGAACAGTTCTCCATCCACTTCCACGGTCTTGCCGGGAGACTCTTCGTGGCCCGCAAACAGCGAGCCGATCATCACCATGCTGGCGCCAAAGCGGATGCTCTTGGCGATGTCGCCATGGCTGCGGATGCCGCCGTCGGCAATGATGGGCTTGGTGGCCACGCGCGCGCACCACTTGAGCGCACTGAGCTGCCAGCCGCCCGTGCCAAAGCCGGTTTTGAGTTTGGTGATGCACACCTTGCCTGGCCCCACGCCCACTTTGGTGGCGTCGGCGCCCCAGTTTTCCAGGTCGATGATGGCCTCGGGCGTGGCCACGTTGCCAGCAATCACAAAGGCCTTGGGCAGGTGCTGCTTGAGGTAAGCGATCATGGCTTTCACGCTGTCGGCATGGCCGTGGGCGATGTCGATGGTGATGTACTCGGGGCACAGGCCCTCGGCCACCAGCTGGTCCACGGTGGCGTAGTCGGGCGGTTTCACGCCCAGCGAGACCGAGGCATAGCAACCCTTGGCGTGCATGTCGCGCACGAACTGCAGGTTGTCCAGGTCAAAGCGGTGCATGACATAGAAGTAGCCGTTTTGCGCCATCCAGGTGCAGATGCTTTCGTCCACCACCGTCTTCATGTTGGCGGGCACCACCGGGATGCGAAAGCTGCGCCCGCCCAGTTCTACGCTGGCGTCGCATTCCGAGCGGCTTTCCACGCGGCACTTGCGGGGCAGCAGCAAAACATTGTCGTAGTCGAAGATTTCCATGAGATTCCAAGCTCCATCAAGGGACGCAGCCAAACAATTTTGACTGCGGTGGGCGCTTGGCCTGGCGACCGGTTGTGTGGACGGGGCCGTGGTGGCCGCTCCGAACCCTGCTGAGCGCAGGCACAAAAAAACCGGACGTCAAGAAACTTGGGCCCGGTGATTGATTCTACCCGCGCGCGGCTTTGCCGGAATGCCCCTGCCTGCTGCCGGGCTGTGCCGGTCGTCGCAATGCGCCGCACCCACGGCGGGGCGCTGCGCCTCGGGCCCCATCCCACCGCCGCACACACGCCAGTGGGCCGGACGGGCGCCCTGGGCAATGCGCACAGGGTTTGTTCGCAAGTGGTAGAAGTGCTCTGCTTTATATAGCTGCAAGCGCTTATTGCATAAGCGCTAGAGCCTGTTTTTGCTAATACTTTTATCGCAAGGTGACCGTGATCATTCGATCTGTCCAGCACGCATGATCACACCCCGTTGGGGGCCGATGCCAGCGCCCAGGTCATTCGCAGGGGCCCTACTGGCCCTGCGGCTATACCCAGCGGCGGGGTGCTTTCTACAATGGCTGCATGTTTCCACAAGACCCGTTTTCGGGCGCACCAGATGCCCTGGTGCCCCCACACGCCGGTGCTGCCTCGGCAGCATCGCCCCTTCTGGCCAATCTGAACGACGAGCAACTGGCCGCCGTCACCCTGCCTGCGGGCCACGCGCTCATCCTGGCTGGCGCCGGCTCGGGCAAGACGCGCGTGCTCACCACGCGTATCGCCTGGCTGCTGCAAAACGGCTATGCCACGCCCGGCGGCATTCTGGCCGTGACCTTTACCAACAAGGCCGCCAAGGAAATGGTGGCCCGCCTGTCGGCCATGCTGCCCGTCAGCGTGCGCGGCATGTGGATTGGCACTTTTCACGGCCTGTGCAACCGCCTTTTACGCGCGCACCACAAGGCGGCAGGCCTGGCGCAGTCGTTCCAGATCCTCGACACGCAAGACCAGCTCTCGGCCATCAAGCGCCTGTGCAAGCAGCACAACGTGGACGACGAGCGTTTTCCGCCCAAGCAGCTGGCCTACTTCATTGCCCACTGCAAGGAAGAAGGCATGCGCCCCGGCGATGTGCCCACGCATGACAGCGATGCGCGCAAGAAGGTCGAGATCTACCAGTTGTACGAAGAGCAATGCCAGCGCGAAGGCGTGGTGGACTTTGGCGAGCTGATGCTGCGCTCTTACGAATTGCTGCGCGACAACGACCCCATCCGCGAGCACTACCAGCGCCGGTTTCAGCACATGCTGGTCGATGAGTTTCAGGACACCAACAAGCTGCAGTACGCCTGGCTCAAGCAGCTGGCGGGCAACGAGGTGGGCGGGCGTTTTGAGGCGCGCGGCAGCGTGATTGCCGTGGGCGATGACGACCAAAGCATCTATGCGTTTCGCGGCGCGCGCGTGGGCAACATGGCCGACTTTGTGCGCGAATTTGATGTGCAGCGCCAGATCAAGCTCGAGCAAAACTACCGCAGCTACAGCAACATTCTCGACTCGGCCAACGCCCTCATCAGCCACAACAGCCGCCGCCTGGGCAAAAACCTGCGCACCACGCAGGGCGCGGGCGAGCCGGTGCGCGTGTACGAGGCCAGCTCCGACCTGGCCGAGGCGCAGTGGATGGTGGATGAGATCAAGCAGCTGGTAAAGAGCGATGGTTTCGAGCGCAAGGAAATCGCCGTGCTTTACCGCAGCAATGCCCAAAGCCGCGTAATCGAATCGGCCCTGTTCAATGCCAGTGTGCCTTACCGTGTGTATGGCGGCCTGCGTTTTTTTGAACGCGCGGAAATCAAGCACGCGCTGGCGTATCTGCGCCTCCTGGAGAACCCGCACGACGACACCAGCTTCAGTCGCGTGGTCAACTTTCCGCCGCGCGGCATTGGTGCGCGCAGCATCGAGGTGCTGCAAGACGCCGCCCGCGCCGCCGGTTGCTCGCTGCACGACGCGGTGAGCGCCGTGCCAGGCAAGGCGGGCGCCAACCTGGGCGCGTTTGTGGCCATGGTCGACGTGCTGCGTGAGCAAACCCAGGGGCTGAACCTGCGCGGCATCATCGAGCAAATGCTCGAATCCACCGGGCTGGTGGAGCACTTTCGTACCGAAAAAGAAGGCGCCGACCGCATCGAGAATCTGGAAGAACTCGTCAACGCTGCCGAGAGCTTTGTCACCCACGAGGGCTTTGGCCGCGACGCGGTGGCCCTGCCGCTGGATGAGCATGGCACGCCGCTGGGGCAGGGCACGCAAAGTCCGGTGAGCCAGGGGCTGGACCCCAACGCGCCGGTGCTGGATGAGCAGCTCTCGCCCGCAGTGCCCGGCATCGTGGACATCGACACTGGCGAAACCCTCTCGCCCCTGGCCGCCTTCCTGACGCATGCCGCGCTCGAAGCCGGCGACAACCAGGCCCAGGCCGGGCAGGACGCCGTGCAACTGATGACCGTGCACGCCAGCAAGGGCCTGGAGTTTGATGGCGTGTTCATCGGCGGCCTCGAAGAGGGCCTGTTCCCCCACGAAAACTCGGCCAGCGACCGCGACGGCCTGGAGGAAGAACGCCGCCTGATGTACGTGGCCATCACCCGCGCCCGCAAGCGCTTGTATCTGAGCCACTCGCAAACGCGCATGCTGCACGGCCAGACGCGCTACAACGTCAAGAGCCGGTTCTTTGACGAACTGCCCGAGGCCGCGCTCAAGTGGATTACGCCCAAGCAGCAGGGGTTTGGCTCATTTGCTCCTAAATCAGGAGCAATTAGTCCTTATTCTTCAAGCGCTAGAGGCCAATTTGGCTTCAATTCGGACACCTTTGCCAGCCCGCCGGTGCCGGTGCAGAAGGCGGCACCGTCCCACGGCCTGCGTGCAGGCCTGGCCGTGTTCCACACCAAGTTTGGCGAGGGCAAGGTGCTGGCCATCGAGGGCACTGGCGATGATGCGCGGGCGCAGGTCAGCTTTCCGCGCCACGGCACCAAGTGGCTGGCGCTCTCCGTGGCCAAGCTGACGGTGGTGGAGTGAACGCGCCCCCCGCCTGCCATGAAGACTTCCATGCCTGAACCCGGCGATTCGTCCCAAAAGCGCCGGCGTCAGCGCAGTGCCACGCACGGCGCATCGGCGCGCCATCTGGTGAGCCCGGCGCAGTGGCGGGAGAGCATGGCCCTGGGCGCGCCGCCTTCGCTGCGCATCTTTGCCATTGCGGGCCTTCAGTCTGCGCTGGCCGTGCTGCTGGCGATCGTGGTCACGCATTTCTCGCCCTGGCCCGAAATGGTGGGGTTCGCCTCGATCGGTGCGCTGGCGGCCCTGTTCGGGCGCTTTTCCACGGTGCAGCGGCGCATGCGCATCGTCGTGATCTGTGCGCTGCTGCTGGCGCTGGGGGTGCTGGTGCCCTCGCTCGCATCGTGGGCTGGCGCGCTGCCGTGGATGATGGTGCTGGCGCTGGCCCTGGTGGCCGGCGCGTCCACCGTGGCGGTGTCGTGGTGGAGCCTGGGCGGGCCCGGGGCCGTGATCATCGTGTTTGCGGCCGGGGCGGCCTACCACCCCGTGGACGGTGGCGCCGAGGTGCTGGCCCGGTTGCTGGCCACGCTCTTCGGTGGCGTGATGGCGGCAGGGACTTGCCTGGTGACGGACCGGTGGCGCGCCCCTGAACTCAATGCTTTGCGCTTGCCGCCCGTGCATGTGCCCCCCTGGTCGCACCAGTGGATTGCGGCCGTGCGCATCACCGCATGTGCCGGGTTGGCGGCCTGGATTGCCTTCATGGCCGGCTGGCACCATCCCGCATGGGCGGCGATTGGTGCGGTGTCGGTGATGCAGGGCGGGCACCTGCATGTCACCATGAACCGCGCATTGCAGCGCATGGCGGGGACCGTCGTGGGCTCTTTCATTGTGTGGGCCATGCTGGCGCAGCAGCCTTCGTTCTGGGTGGTGGTGGCTGCGATCGTGCTGTTCCAGTTTCTGACCGAGGTGATCATTGGCTACAACTACGCGCTTGGCCAGATCACCGTGACGCCCATGGCGCTGCTCATGACGTACCTGGCATCGCCCGCGGTGGTCGCGAGCATGCCGGTCGAGCGCGTGCTCGACACCATTTTGGGCGCGGCGCTGGGCATCGTGTTTGCCGTTGTCTTCTCCAGTGTGGATGACCGCGCGCACCTGCACCGACATCGCCGCAAGGCGGGCTGAGCTGGGTTGAATTTCGGGTGCTTCTGAATTGATTGGGCTATCGCCCTGTTTCTGCTGAATTCATTAGCCATGGTGCCCCACTGCTGCGCTTGGCTGTAGCCCCTTGCGGTGCTGCGCCCATGAAAAAAGGCGGGGCTTTTGGCCCCGCCTTTTGCGTGCAAGGCATGCAGCGCATGCCCGTATCTGGTCAGCGGATCAGCCCAGCTTCATCTGGGTTGGCGTGCCCGTGAGGTAGCCCACTGCGGCGCCAGATTTGTTCTTGTAGTTGGCATTGATCAGAGGATCGAGCTGGCCCTTGACCACGTTGTGGATGCCGCCCCAGTCACCGGCGTGCTGGAAGTTGCTCATGATGTAGGTCCAGCCGTTGATCTCGTCCACGGCGTGCAGGCCGGTGGCTTCGCCGCCCGCAGGGATCGACATGATGCGCGAGAGTTGCTTGGTGTCGATGTGGTAAGCCCACAGGAAGTTGTTGACGTGCTGGCCACTGTCTTCGCCGATGAACAGGGTGCGCATCTTTTCCGAGAACTTCAGGTTGTCGGGGTTGGCGATGTTGTTGGGGTTGGCGGTGTTGCCCAGGGCATCGGCGGTGATGTCTTCACCGGCCAGCAGCGCCTTGGTGTCCACAGGCATCCATTCGCTGTTGATGGCAGCGCTCGCCGTGTCCTTTTGGCCACCCTTGAGGTTGAGCGCCATGACGGCGCCGGCATTCAGGGCCTTGGGGATGGAGATGCCATTGCCAGGCACGTTCGACGCGTTGCCGGCCACCATGGAGTCTCGGCAATTCTGCAGGGCAGAGTAGGCCACCTTGTCCTTGATGTTGACAGTCGTGCCTTCCATCTTCGAGAAGCCCGTGCTGGCGCCCAGGTAGGCGGCGTAGCGGTGGGTTTCCAGGAAAGCGGCGGCCTTTTCCATGCCGGCATTGATCTTGATCCACTCGGTCTTGCCGTTGGCGACGATCTTGGTGTAGCTGGCGTCGTTCGGGTCCGCCTTCACCATGGTCATGATGTCCGTGGGCTTGAGCGTGCTGGCCAGCTTTTCAATTTCAGCGCTGGTGGCCGAGCCCATCTTGATCCAGGTGAGCGGGGCAGCCGTGCCGACCTTGGGATCGATGGAGAAGCCACTACCTACCTTGGCCACGTAAAGTGTGCCGGACGACAGGTCTTTTTCCTTGTCGGCCACGAACACGAAATAGCCGGCGTTGGTGGCGTCATCGCCCATCAGCACGGTGCGATTGTCGGGCATGACCTGCACCAGCTCGTGCGAGATGCGGCCCATGCAGAAATGCTTCTTGATGCTGCCGGTGCCGTCTGGATTGACCGTGACTTCGGGCATGTGGCCGTAGTTGTAAGGGTTGGCCTTGGCGGCATCTCCATACAGGTTCTTGCTGAAGTCGTCCATGAAGTTGGCGCTGCGGGCGGCAAATGCGTCGGGCTCGTACTCTTCGCTCGACAGGTGCGTGCCCCAGGGGGAGATGCTGGCACCGCAGGTGATCCACAGGCCGTGCACCTTGGAGGTGTCCACGTTGTGGTATTTCACCAGGCTCAGTTTGCCGGTGGCCTGGTCCTGGTCGAGCGTCAGCACGGCGATGGGCGAGGGCAGCTTGCCGTACATGCCGGTCTTGCCATCTTGTGCCCAGGTGGTGTATTCAAACTGCACCACGGCAAACACGGCCTTGCCCTTGAGGCCGGTGACCGTGGGGTTGGCCACCGTCAGCAGCGAGGTGCCATCGGGTGCGTCGGAGAAGTAATGGCGCTCCTTGCCTGGCACCGTGGCGTCGATGATGGGCTTGTTGTTGATGTCGTAGTAGCCGCCCGACAGGGTCGTGCCGCCTTTTCCGTCAGAGACCATGTCGCCCGTCACGAAGAAGGGCTGGTAGGCCAGCTGGTACGAGCGCACCGAGTCGTCGCTGAACTTAATGTTCAGCGTGGAGCCCACGGTCGTGGTGGCCATGGCCGCTGCATTGGCCAGCGTGGGCGCAGCCATCGACGTGAAGCTGGCAGAAACATAGCTGGGGTCGTCACTGCCACCGCAGGCAGTCAGCAGGGCGGCTGAAGCGCTGGCGCCCAGCGGAAGCATCGGAACGCCGGCCAACAGTTGCAGGGCTTTGCGGCGGGTGGGCATCGTCGGTTGGGTCATTTTGGGGAGATTTCCAGGTTGGTGTGCGGACAAGCAGAGAGCGCCTTCGCATGCCACCGCCGGCCACGGGTGTGGCTGTGCCGGGGCAGAGTGCTGCTTCCAGCCGCAGATACTAGAAATGCCCCGTGACAGACGTTTGACGGTTGCGTGACAAACTGTCATCCGCAGCGGGTTTTAACGCGCGGTATATGCACTGCGCAGGCAGTGTGTCTGTCACGCCGCACAGGGCGGCAGAGGCTGCCAGGAAGCCATGCGCAGGCACCAGTCGGCCACCGTACCGGGCGGCTCTTGCGCTGGATGCGTGCTGTACCGTGTGCGAACGATGGGGCAGGGCACGCGGTACGCGGCCCAGGGCGTTGGCAAGGGCTGCACTGGCGCTTGCTGCCGCAGCCTTGGGGCCGGCTGCCCCGCCGCGCGCTCGTTACACCGTGCCGCCAGGCCCCGGTGCCGCATCGGACGGATTGCCGTGCGGGGCTTGCAGCTCGGGCTTTTCGGGTGGTTCGAAACAATCACGGAAAGTGAACACCACCGAGGTGAAGAACATGGCCGCCATCATCATGGCCGCGCCCACCATGATGCCGCCCACCACCGAGGTGAGCCCGCCCACGGCCAGCAGGCCCGCCACCAGGCTGATCACCAGGCCGCCCAGCAGAAACACGCCCATCCAGGCCAACCCATAGACCGTGAAGGCGCCAAAATTGCGCAGGCAGGCCACGATGCTGAAGAACAGGCTTTTCACTGGCGGCACGCCATGCCAGTGCACCAGGCCGGGTGCATGCCAGAACAGCAGCGACAGGGGCAGGTACAACGCCATCGAAAGCCACATGGCCCCTTGGAACGCGGGCGTTTCGGCCATCTCGCGGGTGAGGGGGGCGCCGCCCAGGTACACCTGCGCGAACTGGCCCCCGTCGATCAGTGCCGACAGGCCCATCACGCCGAGAAACCCCACCGCATACAGCGCCCCCAGCACCAGCATGTCGCGCAGGTGCTGCCGCCCGGTGCGAAAGGCCACCAGCAACACGGCGGGCGTGGGAAAGCGGCCTTGCACGGCCTCGGCAGCAGCCACCATCATGGCCAGTGTGGCCGAGGGCAGCAGGGCCAGCGCCACGGCCGGGCCCACCAGCGGGATCATGGTGGCCACCGACATGGCCGCCATGGTCATGAAAAACAGGGCCGCCAGTGCCATGGGTTGCCGCCAGAACGCCCGAATGCCAAGCTTGACCCAGGCCAGGCCGGTGCGTGCGGGGACGATGTGGAGTTTCATGGAAAGGTTTTGACAATCAGAAAGAGCCCCGGGCCGTGGGTGGCGGGACGGTAGCGGCGAATTTAACCCAGCACCCTAAAAGACGCCGGGGTGAAGGGGATCAGGCGTGCACCGGCCGGGCAATGCGGCCTCGCAGAACGCGCTCGAAATGTGTGGGGTCGTGCGGGGTGAGCATGGACGCCTCGCGGGGCAGGTAAAAATCCCACAGCCGCGAAATCCAGAACCGCAGGGCACCCGCACGCAGCATGGCGGGCAGCAGCTCGCGCTCGGCGGCGGTCAAAGGGCGCTCGGCCTGGTAGGCGTTCAACATGCTGGCGGCGCGTGTGGCGTCGTGGGCGCCTTGGGCCAAGTCGATGCACCAGTCGTTCAGGCACACGGCCAGGTCAAACAGCCAGGTGTCCACGCCCGCGAAATAAAAGTCGAAGAAGCCGGTGAGTTCTTCGCCGTCAAACATCACGTTGTCGCGGAACAGGTCGGCATGCACCGGCCCGCGTGGCAGCGCCGCATAGGCCGATGAAGCGGCCACATGGTTCTGGTACGCCAGCTCGGAGCGCAGCAGCGCGGCCTGCTCCGGGCCAATGTGGGGCAACACCACGGGCACGGTTTCGTTCCACCAGGGCAGACCGCGCAGGTTGGGCTGGAGGCGGTCGTAATCACGCCCCGCCAGGTGCATGCGCGCCAGCATGGTGCCCACGGCGGCGCAGTGCACGGGCTGCGGTGCCAGCTGGCTTTTGCCGCGCAGCTTGTTCACCACGGCTGCGGGCTTGCCGCATACGCTGTGCAGGATGTCACCGTTCTGGTCGGGCCTGGGGTCGGGCACCGGCATGCCGTGGTGGGCAAGGTGCTTCATCAGGTACAGATAGAACGGCAGCTGGGCGGCAGTGAGGCGCTCGAACAGCGTGAGCACAAACTCACCCTGGTCGCTGGTCAGGAAGTAATTGGTGTTCTCGATGCCCCCCTCAATGCCGCGCAGCGCCACCAGGTCACCCAGTTGCAAACGGCGCAGCAGTTCGCGCGCCTCATTCGTCGAGACTTCGGTAAAAACGGCCATCGCTCAAAAGAAAAACGGGTAAGACAAAAACAAGGGAATGGGCAGCCAGGGGCAGCGTCAGAACTTGATCACGTTCCAGACGCGCGGGGCGGTGTTGGTTTCGGCGCCGTTGCGGCTGCCGGCGCGGCTGCGGGCTCCGTCGGGCGACTGCACTTCATATTCGGGCATGTCGCCCGTCTTGGGCTGCACGGTGATGCTCTGGGTCTGGCCGCCCACACGCAGCTCGTCCACGCGGCTGCCCTCGTCTTCCACGCGAATGCGCTCGGTGCGCTGGTTGTTGCGGCCTTGCATCTGCTCTGGATTTGGGAGCTGCTCACGCTTGTCCGCATTGCCTTGCGGGGCAATTGGAGGGGTGGTCTGGGCCAGCAGGGGGCTGGCAGCCAGGCCCAGCAGCAAAAAGAGGTGAACGGCGCGCATGGCGCCATTGTAGGCGGCGCGTGCGGGCGGTATGGCGCATGGTTTTGTGCCCCAAACCGGGGGGCAGCACTTGCCATGCTGCGGTTGGCGCCAAGCCCTTCTATTTGGGGGCAGACGGCAGGCGGCCCGCCGCAGTGCCTTGAAAATCGATCAGGGGTGCTTGGGGCAGGTGCCCGCTTCGCACTGCACCGTGCGCTGGCCGATGAAGGTGCCGAAGTTCTTGCCCAGCTGCCCCATCTGCTCACACACGTTGCCCCGGGCGTCAAAGGCAAAGCCCTGTGCGCCAGTGGCGTTGAGCAGCTCCACCCGCGTCAGGGCCAACTTGGCAAATTGCTCGGGGTTGTGCCATTGTTCGGCGCAGATGTTGTGAAAGACAAAGGTGGAATACACCAGTTCGGTGATCACCGGCTTGTCCATTTGCAGCCGCATCACGCCGTTGTCCAGATGCACCGTCTTGAGCGCGTTGCCGCGCAGTGCTTTTTGCATTGGCACCGGGATGTTCTTGAACTCCGTGTTTGCCATCGCCAGCGTGCATACCGCACCGATCAACAACGCGAGCATTTTCTTCATGGGGATCACCTTAAAAATTGAGCAATGTTCCAGCCCAGGGTGCAGGGGCATCGCACCATCTGCTGGGTGGCGCCCTGACGGCGCCAGTCAACGCAGGGGCCCAAGGCAGGCACGGGCTAGAAAAACACGTATTTTGCCGCTTTCCGGGCGCAGTAACCAAGAGCGGGCATCCCAGGCCGCGCGGGGATGAGCGAGTGTGCACAATCGCCGCATGAGTGACAAAAAGACCCTGCTGCTGGTGGACGGCTCCAGCTACCTCTACCGCGCCTTCTTCGCGGGCGGCGAAACCATGAGCACCACCCTGCCCGACGGCACGGTGCAAAAGACCGGTGCCATCCGCATCATCATCAACATGGTGCAGAAGCTCCTGAAGGACCATCCCTGCACCTACGCAGCCTGCGTGTTCGACGCCAAGGGCCCCACCTTCCGCGATGCGCTCTACCCCGAATACAAGGCGCAGCGCAGCCCCATGCCCGACGACCTGCGCAGCCAGATCGCGCCCATCCACGAGGTGGTGCGGCTCATGGGCTGGCCGGTGCTCGACGTGCCCGGCGTGGAGGCAGACGACGTGATCGGCACCCTGGCCGTGGCGGCCGCGCGCCAGGGCATCGACGTGGTCATCTCCAGCGGCGACAAGGACCTGGCCCAGCTGGTGAACGAGCACATCTCCATCATCGACACCATGAGCGGCAAGGTGCGCGACCTGGCCGGGGTGGAGGCCGAATTCGGTGTGCCCGCCCGCCTGATGCTGGACTACCAGATGCTGGTGGGCGACACGGTGGACAACGTGCCCGGCGTGCACAAGGTGGGCCCCAAGACCGCCGTCAAGCTCCTGCAGGAATACGGCTCGGTGGACGCCCTGGTGGCGCGGGCCGGCGAGATCAAGGGCGCCGTGGGCGAGAACCTGCGCAAGGCGATCGACTGGCTGCCCACCAGCCGCCAGCTGCTCACCATCAAGACCGACTGCGACCTGAACGGCTGGGTGCCCGGCATGCCCGCGCTGGACGCCATCCGCATCGGCCAGCCCCAGACCGCGCCGCTCATGGCCTTCTGCGACACCTATGGCTTCAAGGGCCTGGCGCGCACGCTGGCGGGCACTACCCCGGCCGCCGCGCCCGCCCCGGTGGTGGCCATGCCCGGCGAGAGTGGCGACCTGTTCGCCGACCACTCCGCCAGCCCCGTGGCCGAGGCCGCGCAGCACCGCCCGGTGGTGTACGACACCATCTTCAACTGGACCGACTTTGACCACTGGCTGCAGCGCCTGCAAAAGGCCGAGCTGGTGGCGCTGGACACAGAAACCACCTCGCTCGACGAGATGCGCGCCGAGATCGTGGGCATCTCCTTCAGCGTGCAGCCCGGCGAGGCGGCCTACATCCCGCTGGCCCATGCCGGGCCGGACGCCCCGGCGCAGCTGTCGCGCGATGAAGTGCTGGCACGACTCAAACCCTGGCTGGAAGATGGCAAACGCCACAAGCTGGGCCAGCACGTCAAATACGACCGCCATGTGTTCGCCAACCATGGCATCGAAGTGCAGGGCTATGTGCACGACACCATGCTGCAAAGCTACGTGCTCGAAGTGCACAAGCCCCACGGCCTGTCCAGCCTGGCCGAGCGCCACACGGGCCGCACCGGCATCAGCTACGAAGACCTGTGCGGCAAGGGCGCGCACCAGATCCCGTTCGCCCAAGTGCCGGTGGACAAGGCAGCCGCCTATTCGTGCGAAGACTCGGACCAGACGCTGGACGTGCACCTGGCGCTGTGGCCGCTGCTGCAGGCCGACGAGAAACTGCGCTTCATCTACGAGCTGGAGATGCAGAGCAGCGAGGCGCTCTACCGCATCGAGCGCAACGGCGTGCTCATCGACGCGCCCACGCTCGCGCAGCAAAGCCATGAGCTGGGCCAGCGCATCCTTCAGCTGGAAACCGAGGCGTATGAGATCGCCGGCCAGCCCTTCAACCTCAGCAGCCCCAAGCAGCTCGGCGAAATCTTCTTCGACAAGCTGGGCATGCCCGTGGTCAAAAAAACCGCCACCGGCGCGCGCAGCACCGACGAAGAAGTGCTGGAAAAGCTGGCCGAAGACTACCCCCTGCCCGCCAAGCTGCTGGAGCACCGGGGCCTGGTCAAGCTCAAGGGCACCTACACCGACAAGCTCGCGCAACTGGCCCTCCCGCGCACCGGCCGCGTGCACACGCACTACGCGCAGGCCGTGGCCGTTACCGGGCGCTTGTCGAGCAACGACCCGAACCTGCAGAACATCCCCATCCGCACGGCCGAGGGCCGGCGCGTGCGCGAGGCCTTCGTGGCGCCGCCCGGCTGCGTGATCGCCAGTGCCGACTACAGCCAGATCGAGCTGCGCATCATGGCCCACATCAGCGGCGACCACGCGCTGCTGCACGCCTTCCACGCCGGTCTGGACGTGCACCGCGCCACCGCCGCCGAGGTGTTTGGCGTGGCGCTGGACCAGGTGACGAGCGAGCAGCGCCGCTATGCCAAGGTCATCAACTTCGGCCTGATCTACGGCATGAGCAGCTTTGGCCTGGCGAAAAACCTGGGCATCGAAACCAAGGCCGCTGCCGCCTACATCGACCGTTACTTCCAGCGCTACCCCGGCGTGAAGCAGTACATGGACGAAACCAAGGCCGCCGCGCGATCCATGGGCTACGTCGAGACGGTGTTCGGCCGCCGCCTGTACCTGCCCGAGATCGCCGCCAGCGGCCCGCGCCGCGCGGGCGCAGAGCGCGCCGCCATCAACGCGCCCATGCAGGGTACGGCGGCCGACCTCATCAAGCTGGCCATGGTGAAGGTGCAGCAGGTGCTGGACGCTGAAAAGCCGGCCATCAAAATGATCATGCAGGTGCACGACGAGCTGGTGTTCGAGCTGCCCGAGGGCGAGGTGGACTGGCTCAAGAGCCACATCCCGCGCCTCATGGCCGGCGTGGCGGCGCTCAAGGTGCCCCTGCTGGCCGAGGTGGGCGTGGGGCCGAACTGGGACAAGGCGCATTGAGCACCGGCGCTGCCAGGCCTGCCGCAATGGCGGCGGCATGAGCGGCGCATGCAAGGGGCGGGGCACGGCGCAGGTATGGGGTCAGATCACGATTTCGCGCAGCGAAACTCGTGCTCTGACCCCATACCGGACCACAAGGCGCCGCATGGCCCATCCGCCCGCCATCCCGGCCACTCACCAGCCAACATGCTGAAGTTTCAGGTGTTTTTGGCCTCCAGCGCTTATCCAGCAAGCGCAACAAGCTATCAAATTTGAAGTCGATGAATCCCCACCCACCCAC
>NZ_QOZT01000179.1:0-747 GCF_003345135.1 Acidovorax sp. BoFeN1 | reverse complement strand
ACCGCGGTTGATGCCGACACCCTCCAAGATTCAAGAGAAAGACGACTGTCATGACAACTCTCGTTATTGCTGAACACGACAACGCCACCATCAAAGGCGCCACCCTCAACACCGTCACCGCCGCTGTTGCCTGCGGTGGCGACGTGCATGTGCTGATCGCCGGCCACAACGCCGGTGCTGCCGCCACCGCGGCTGGCCAGATTGCTGGCGTTGCCAAGGTCATCCACGCCGATGCCCCTGGTCTCGAACACGGCTTGGCAGAAAACGTGGCCGCACAAGTGCTGGCCATCGCTTCCAGCTATAGCCACATCCTGTTTCCTGCGACCGCCAGCGGCCGCAACGTGGCGCCCCGCGTGGCGGCCAAGCTGGACGTAGCGCAAGTGAGCGACATCACCAAGGTGATTTCTGCCGACACGTTCGAGCGCCCCATTTACGCTGGCAACGCCATTGCCACCGTGCAAAGCACCGACAGCATCAAGATCATTACCGTTCGTGCCACGGGCTTTGATGCCGCAGCTGCAACCGGTGGCTCTGCCGCTGTGGAAACCGCTGCTGCCACAGCAGACGCAGGCAAGAGCAAGTTCGTGGGCAGCGAAATCGCCAAGAGCGACCGCCCCGAGCTCACCGCCGCCAAGATCATCGTCTCCGGCGGCCGCGCCCTGGGCAGCAAGGAAAAGTTCGACGAAGTCATGACCCCGCTGGCCGACAAGCTCGGTGCAGCTCTGGGCGCCAGCCGCGCTGCAGTGG
>NZ_QOZT01000178.1:0-774 GCF_003345135.1 Acidovorax sp. BoFeN1 | reverse complement strand
GCCACCCCGAGCGCCCCGCCCTGCTGCGCCACACCGAGGTCGCGCGCCGCTCCCCGGCCACCGCACAGGGCCGTGCCATCCTCATCCACGCCATTGCGCACATTGAGTTCAACGCCATCAACCTGGCCCTTGATGCGGTCTGGCGTTTTGATGGCATGCCGCCGGCCTATTACCTCGACTGGCTGCGCGTGGCGGCCGAAGAGGCCCAGCACTTCAGGCTGCTGCGCGACCACCTGCGCCGCCAGGGCCACGACTATGGCGATTTCCCGGCCCACCAGGGTCTGTGGACCATGTGCGAGAAAACGCAGCACGACATCGTCGCCCGCATGGCCCTGGTGCCCCGCACCATGGAAGCGCGCGGCCTGGACGCCACGCCACAGATCCAGCGCAAGCTGCGCCAGGTGGGCACCCCCGATGCACTGGCTGCCGTGGACATCCTGGACACCATCCTGCGTGACGAGGTGGGCCACGTGGCCATTGGCAACCACTGGTACCGCTGGCTGTGCGCGCGCCAGGGGCTGGACCCCGAAAGCCTTTATGACCAGCTCGTGCGCCAATACGATGCGCCCCGGCTCAAGCCCCCGTTCAACGAGGCCGCACGCCGCAGCGCCGGCTTTACCGAAGCCGAATTGCTGTGGCTGCAGCAGGGGTGATCCAGGCGCCCTAAACGCCGAACTTTTCTACAATCCGCCAACGCCGCGTCCGGCATTCTTGGCACGCTGAAACCAACACCCCCCACCCCATGTCCACACATCCTGCCAACGGTGCCAACTC
>NZ_QOZT01000177.1:0-802 GCF_003345135.1 Acidovorax sp. BoFeN1 | reverse complement strand
GTGCTGTCGCCCCGGGGCTCGTGCATGCGGCCCGCGCCGATCACCAGCACGCGTTCGGCCCCCAGGTGAATGGCCGCCGCGATGGGTGCCGACTGGCGCATGGAGCCGTCGCCAAAGTATTCGGTGTGGCCGTCGATGGTGATGCCCTTGGCCGGAAACACAAAGGGAATGGCCGAAGAGGCCAGCAGGTGCTCGTGCGTGATGCGGTCGCGCGCCGCCTTGCGCTGCGAGCGCACCCAGGGCGGCACAGCCTGGGCCGATTCATAAAAGGTGACATGCTCGCCCGAGCTGTAGCTCGATGCCGTCACCGCCAGGGCCGTGAGATGGCCCTTTTGTATCAGCCGGGGCAGGCGCATGAGCGGCACCATCTTGGCCAGCAGTTTTTCGAGCGGCGCGTTGTCCAGCAGCGAGCGCGGGCGCAGGCGGCGCCAGCGCGCCAGAGCCCAGCCCAGCGACACCAGCGTGAGCCAGCGCGCACCGCTGCGCATCACCGAGAGCGAGTCGGCGCCATACACCTGGTGCGCATGGAACTGGCGCCATACGCGGGCGATGCGGCCCACGGTGCGGCCGAAATCATCAGCGCCGCAGGCCAGCGCGGCGGCGTTGATGGCCCCCGCCGACGTGCCCGTGATGATGGGAAACGGATTGGGCTCGCGACCCGCGCCGCACGCCTGGCGCAGGTCGGCAATGGCCTCCAGCACGCCCATCTGGTAGGCGGCCCGCGCCCCGCCCCCGGTGAGCAGCAGGCCCGTGCGGGGTGATGGGGATTTGGGAGCCTTGGGCGCTGGGGTGCGTGCTGGGG
>NZ_QOZT01000176.1:0-849 GCF_003345135.1 Acidovorax sp. BoFeN1 | reverse complement strand
CAGACCCGTGAACACATCCTGCTGGCCCGCCAGGTGGGCGTGCCTTACATCATCGTGTTCCTGAACAAGTGCGACATGGTGGACGACGAAGAGCTGCTGGAACTCGTCGAAATGGAAGTGCGCGAGCTCCTCGACAAATACAACTTCCCTGGCGACGACACCCCGATCATTCGTGGTTCCGCCAAGCTCGCCCTGGAAGGCGACAAGGGTCCGCTGGGCGAAGAAGCCATCATGAAGCTGGCTGAAGCCCTGGACACCTACATCCCCACGCCCGAGCGTGCTGTGGACGGCGCCTTCCTGATGCCCGTGGAAGACGTGTTCTCCATCTCCGGTCGCGGCACCGTGGTGACCGGCCGTATCGAGCGCGGCATCATCAAGGTCGGCGAAGAAATCGAAATCGTCGGTATCAAAGACACCGTCAAGACCACCTGCACCGGCGTGGAAATGTTCCGCAAGCTGCTGGACCAGGGCCAGGCTGGCGACAACGTCGGTCTGCTGCTGCGCGGCACCAAGCGTGAAGACGTGGAGCGCGGCCAAGTGCTGTGCAAGCCCGGCTCGATCAAGCCCCACACCCACTTCACCGCTGAGGTGTATGTGCTGAGCAAGGACGAAGGCGGCCGTCACACGCCTTTCTTCAACAACTACCGCCCTCAGTTCTACTTCCGCACGACCGACGTGACTGGCGCCATCGAGCTGCCAGCCGACAAGGAAATGGTCATGCCTGGCGACAACGTGTCGATCACTGTGAAGCTGATCAACCCCATCGCCATGGAAGAAGGCCTGCGTTTCGCCATCCGTGAAGGCGGCCGCACCGTGGGCGCTGGCGTCGTGGCCAAGATCATTGCTTAA
>NZ_QOZT01000175.1:0-851 GCF_003345135.1 Acidovorax sp. BoFeN1 | reverse complement strand
GGCGGGAGGCGGGGCTGAACGGTGTGGGTGCTGACATGGCAGGGATAATCCGGTGCAAATGAAGAATATCGTGATTTTGATCTCTGGCGGTGGCTCCAACATGGCGACCATCGTCAAGACCGCACAGCAGGAGCAGTGGGAGCAGCGCCATGGCGCGCGCGTGGCGGCCGTGGTCAGCAACAAGGCGGATGCCCAGGGGCTGGTTTTTGCCCGCGCGCAGGGCATTGCCACCGCAGTGCTGGACCACAAGGCGTTTGACAGCCGTGAAGCGTTTGACGCCGAGCTGGCCGCCACCATCGACCGCCACCAGCCCGCGCTGGTGGTGCTGGCGGGGTTCATGCGCATCCTCACGCCGGGCTTTGTGGCGCATTACGCCGGGCGGCTGATCAACATCCATCCCTCGCTGCTGCCGGCCTTCACCGGGCTGAACACGCACCAGCGCGCCATTGATGCGGGCTGCAAATTTGCCGGTGTGACGGTGCACCAGGTGACGGCCGAGCTGGATGTGGGGCCCATCCTCGATCAGGCCGTGGTGCCGGTGCTGCCCGGCGACACGGCGCAGACACTGGCGGCCCGGGTGCTGACGCAGGAGCATGTGATCTACCCCCGTGCCGTGCGCGCGCTGGTCCGGGCGCTCTGAGCATGCCCGCTGCAGGTGGAATGATTTAGCTATTAAAATAATAGCTGTTAGCGCTTGATGGGTAAGGGCTAAAGCCTATTTTGACTGGC
Organism: Acidovorax sp. BoFeN1; assembly: GCF_003345135.1. Classification (NCBI taxonomy): domain Bacteria; kingdom Pseudomonadati; phylum Pseudomonadota; class Betaproteobacteria; order Burkholderiales; family Comamonadaceae; genus Acidovorax; species Acidovorax sp. BoFeN1. The sequence goes on along the minus strand of NZ_QOZT01000175.1, from coordinate 122 downwards.
GGATTCCAGAACGAAGTGCACCAAGCAATAGGTTGGGCCAAGAGTGCATAGGATGCTCTCTTGTTGACCGGCCAGTCGCAAAGGAAAGCACTTTGAACTACACACACTTGACCCGAGAAGAA
>NZ_QOZT01000174.1:0-919 GCF_003345135.1 Acidovorax sp. BoFeN1 | reverse complement strand
GCTCATGGGGTGGGCCTCTGGGGTTTGAGATGTTTTTGGGCTCTAGCGCTTATTGGATAAGCGCTAGCAGCTACTGAAATGATAGCATCCTGTCTCGCCGCGGTTCGCTCGGGTTGAGCTTGTCGAGGGTGAGACTTACTTGCTAATCGTTCAGCATGCCTGTGCCAAGGACGGGTGCCGGGATGTGCGCCCGGCGGCGCAGTAACTTTCTTTTGCTTCGCCAAAAGAAAGTCACCAAAGAAAAGGCGCCCCCCAGTCTGCGACCCCTGCGCTTCGCTACGGGGCAAACCTGCGTCGGGGCGGTTGCGGGGTGCGCCGTGGAACTCGCTTTGCTGCTGCGCAGCGCCGCTCGGACAGCCACGGCGAGTCAGATCACGAAGCACGCGCGCTCCGACGCGCGTGCTCACCCCGCAACCGCCCCGACGCAGGCGCAGCCAGCAGGGGGTGGACAGCCGAACATCCAAACATCCGCTCGGGCCGTCGCTGCGCTCGGCCCGGCAACAACTGCGCCCAGCGCGAGGCGCTTGCGCCCGCGAAGTGGGGCCGAGCGCAGCGACGGCCCGAGTGGATGTTTGCTCCCCATCCCCTCTGTATGCGCCGAGGAGCGCAGCGGCCAGCGGATCAGGGCTCGCGATTGTCTGAGCGAAGCGAGTTTGAGCGAGACCCCGCTGGACGCGAGCACCGCAGGTTGCCCCGTAGCGCAGCGCAGGGGACGCAGACAGTGGGGTCGCCTTCTTTTGCCTTCTTTTCTTGGCGACGCAAGAAAAGAAGGTGCGCCGCCGGGCGCACATCCCGGCAGACGGCCTCATCAAAGGCACGGAGCCCAAAAGGCCTCCAGCACCCAAAGACCGAGCGCAACCAGCTACAAAAACAGGAGCATCCATCACACAGCCCCCCGCCGTGCCCGCCACCTCTCAGC
>NZ_QOZT01000173.1:0-938 GCF_003345135.1 Acidovorax sp. BoFeN1 | reverse complement strand
AGGGATAGGCGTTGCAGCCATCGCTGGGCACCTTGGTCGCCACCGCAGCACCATCGGGCGGGAACTCTCGCGAAATGTCAGCGAAGCGGGCTATGACCCGTCAAAGGCCCATGCGCAGGCTCGCGAGCGACTCAGCGGCCCCGCCAACGTGCGCACGATATCCAGCCAGACCTGGCAGCAGGCAGAAAGGTACCTGCGCCTGGGCCTGTCGCCCGAGCAAGTCAATGCCCGGCTGCGCCTGGAAGGCCGAGCCAGCCCCAGCAAGGAGAGCCTGTACCTGCGGGTGTATGCAGACAAAGCAGCAGGGGGAAACTTGATCCAATACCTCAGGTGCCAGAAGGTGCGAAGAAAGCGCTATGGCAGTGGACAGGAGCGCAGGGGCACGCTGAAGAACTGCGTGCGCATTGACAAGCGCCCCAAGGTTGTAGAAAAGCGCAGCCGCATCGCGGACTGGGAAGGCGACACGGTCATTGGCAGCGGCCACCAAGGGGTGCTGGTCACGCTGGTGGAGCGCAAGTCACGCTATAGCCTGGCAGCAGCCTTGCCAAGGCGTACCAGCGATTTGGTGGGCGAAGCGATGGTTGATCTGCTCAGGCCCCACAAACGGCGCTGCAAGACCATCACGCTGGACAACGGCAAGGAGTTTGCGGACCACGCGTTCGTGGCCAAGTGCCTGGGCGCGAAGGTGTACTTCGCGCACCCGTACTGCTCATGGGAGCGAGGCCTGAACGAAAACCACAATGGATTGCTGCGCCAGTACTTCCCCAAGGCAATGAGCCTGGCGGGGGTCACGCAAGACCAAGTGGATGAGGCGGTGTATGCACTGAACCACCGGCCACGCAAGTGCCTGGGCTGGCGTACTCCGCATGAGGTGTTCTATGGGCTGGAGATCACTCCGCTTAGACTTGAGACTCGCGCACTTCGTACTTGAATCCGCG
>NZ_QOZT01000172.1:0-1039 GCF_003345135.1 Acidovorax sp. BoFeN1 | reverse complement strand
CCATGGCGTTGAGCATGGTCAGCAGCTTGCGCATGCAGGCGACCAAGGCAACCTTGGGCAGCTTGCCTGCAGCCTTCAGTCGCTCGTAGAACGCCCGGATGACCGGGTTGTAGCGCGCCGCGGTCAACGTGGCCATGTACAGCACGCGCCTTATCTCAAAGCGCCCTCCTTGCACCCTGCGCCTGCCTTTGCGGTTGCCCGAGTCGTTGGACATAGGGGCCACGCCCACCAGCGCAGCGATCTCGCGGCGATTGAGCCTGCCCAGCTCCGGCAACTGGGCAATCAGCGTGGCGCTGGCCACAGGGCCTATGCCGTTGGTCGATTGCAGCAGCCCATCGAGCTCGCCAAAGTGCTCGCGCACGTGGCCCACCATCTGAGTCTCCAGATCGTCCAGTTGGGCCTTGATGACCGTAATGATGGCCTCAATGCTGGGGTGCAGCTTTCTGTTGGTGATCTGCAGGCGCTGGCGTTCACTGCCCAGCATGGCCAGCAACTGGCGACGGCGCGTGACCAAGGCAGCAAGCCACTGCTGGCACTCATTGGCCACAGGGCGCAGATAGCGCGCCAAATCCTCACGGTGCACCAACACCGCAGCCATCTCGGCCAGCATGCGCGCATCCACAGCATCGGTCTTGGCCAGACGGCCCATGCTCCTGGCAAAGTCGCGTGCATGGCGCGGATTGACCACCGCCACGTGCAAGCCCACGGCCTGCAGTGCGCACGCCAGAGCCGCCTCGTAGCCTCCGGTGGCCTCCATCACCACCAGGCCCACATCCAGGGACTGCAAGGCAGCAGCCAGCGCCGAGTGGCCATCAACATCGTTGGCAAAGCGCTGGACATCGCTGTGGGTGCCCAGCACACAGACATCGACGTGTGCCTTGGCCACGTCGATACCTACCGTCACTGATAAAGCAGACATGATCTTCAACTCCCATGCTTGTACATGCGCGCTCAACGGTGGCGCGCGTAACCGTTCGGGCTCAATGAAGACCAGCGCGGTGGCCGTGCGTTCTGTACTCAGGGACGGGCTTGAAAACCC
>NZ_QOZT01000171.1:0-1211 GCF_003345135.1 Acidovorax sp. BoFeN1 | reverse complement strand
GGTTCTCTTCTATTTCGGGTGGCGTACAACATTCCCCACTGAGTCCATGGTCAGGCCCTTGCTTTTAGCAGAGGATTGCCCGGCAGGTGGGTAAGTTTGCCGGCGATCAGGAACGCCATGGCGATGAAGTGATCGGTCGTGCCGTATCCCCGCGCCTTGGCCTTGGCCGCTTGAAGCAACGAGTTGACTGCTTCCACATAGCCGGTGTGCAAGTGGGCTGCGTCAAACGCCTTGAGGATCCCGGCCCAGTGCTGCTTGATGGTCTTGGCCAGATCCTTGAAGGGTGCCAAGCGGCTGCGCTGTGCCCAGTGCAGCCACTTTGTGAGGGCCTGCGCACTTTGCTCTGCTGCATCAGAGCGTGCACTTCTGTAGATGTCACGCAGCGCCTCCTTCAGTCGCCACGCTCTGGCGGTCTTCAATCGGGTGTGGGGCAGCCAATCCATCTTGTCCTGCTCCTTGAGCGTCCACCTGGCCTTGTCTTTGAGCCAGCACCAGCGGGTCTTCTTGAGCCAGCGCTCGCCCCGGGCTTCCTCGCGGCGCACGACATCGACCGCCCGGTTGGCCAGTTGCACCACATGGAATCCGTCAAAGGCGATGGCCGCCGTCGGCAGGTGCTGGGCGGCCCCTGCGATGAAGGCTTTGGACATGTCCATGCACACCACCTCGATGGCCTGTGGCTGGCCTTGGTGGCTCTTGAGGTCTTCGGTAAATCGCTGCACGGTGCTGGCATCCTTGCCAGGCGTGGCATGGATCAGCCGTGCTTTGTCCAGATCGTGCACCAGCGTGATGTAGCTGTGGCCTTTGGCGCAGCTGGTCTCATCAATACCGATGACCTTGACATTCGCGTAGCTCTCCTGGGCCCGGGCCAAACAGACATGGGCGTCGATCTGGCGCCACACGGTGTTGTCCGCACAGCGCAGGATGCGTGCGCACGCCGACACCGGCATCTCCCGGGCCAGCGTCAGTGCCAGCGCCTCGAACATGAGCGTGAAGCGGCTACCCTCGCGTGCCCAGGGCACGCTCAGTTGGGTGGTGGCACCGCAGACGCTGCAGGCCACGCGGGGCAGCGAGCAGTGCACGTAGGCCTCGAACTGAAAGAAGTCCAGATGCCGCCAGCTGCGCTGGCGGTGGTCATGGAGCTTTTGATCAGCGGCTGAGCACGCCGGGCATGCTGCACTGCCTGAGCGCCAGACAACGTACAGGTCGATGCG
>NZ_QOZT01000170.1:0-1217 GCF_003345135.1 Acidovorax sp. BoFeN1 | reverse complement strand
GGGAAAAGCGGACGCGGTGTTTTCAGTGTGTAACGGCGAAAATCTGTCGCACACTATAGATGGTGTGTAGATAGTATTCAAGACACTACCTGTAGTGTATCGCCTTGATGGGGGTCACAATCCGAAGTGCGCTGTTGCAGTGCGGCGCAGCGGGAAATCGAATGATCCCGCAGGCCCCATGCAGCCGATATGTGATGACTGAAATCAAGCAAAACCGGGCGTCGCAGGCGGTTTTCCTGGACCAGGCCGCGTGGGCGTTGACGCGGGTTTTTTTCGCACCGCTGGGGGCGCGTTACAAACGGTGATGTTTGCGTGCTACAGCGGTGTCGCAGGCGTCACCGGTGCGGGTCCGGTGTGCCTCGGGTTTCCGCAGGAAACTGCGTGAGGGGCCAGGCGAGCAGGCGCTGAAGCCTTGTCCAGTCAAATCCGGGGCCGGGGTCCTGCTTGCGTCCCGGTGCGATGTGTTCGTGCCCCGCCACATGGGTGACGGGGTAGCGCTCCTGGATGTCGGCGCACAGTCTGGCCAGTACCTCGTATTGCACCGGCTCAAACATCTGCCCTTCGAGTCCCTCCAGCTCGACACCAATCGAGTCGTCGTTGCACTGCGAGCGCCCCCGGTAACTCGACTGGCCTGCGTGCCAGGCGCGCTCGTCGCAGTCCACAAATTGCCAGAGGGTGCCATCCCGTTCTATGAAGAAGTGCGCCGACACCTGCAGCCCCCGGATGCTTTGAAAGTAAGGGTGCGCGTCCCAGTCCAGGGTGTTGGCGAACAGTTTTTGTACCGACCCGCTGCCGTAGCTCCCCGGCGGAAGGCTGATGGAATGGACCACGATCAGATCCACGGCAGCGCCACTGGGGCGCGGGCCAAAATTGGGAGAAGGTTGCCTGATGGCCTCGTGATGCCAGCCCGCGTTCCACCGGGTTTGGGAGGGTGGCCCTTCAGCCAAGGTCGTCATGTGCGTCGTTGTCGCTCGGGGCGGAGATGTTCAACCGGGCAATGCGGTAACGGATTTGTCGCAGGCTGATTCCCAGCCGCGCCGCGGTGGCTGTCCGGTTGAAGTTGGCCTCGCGCAGCGCGCGCACCAGGATCTCCCGTTCCTGCTGGTCCAGCCAGGCTTGAAGATCGTTGGGCAGTGAAGTGCACGGTGTCAGTCCGCTGGTTGCCGCCATGCCGGACGCGGCGTCGGCAACGGGCGCTGTCGTGGCCACTGGCTGGG
>NZ_QOZT01000016.1:0-56590 GCF_003345135.1 Acidovorax sp. BoFeN1 | reverse complement strand
GCCCCGCTCCTGCCACGGCCCCCGCCACAGCCCAGGACAGCGGCACGGGCGCAGGCGTGGACATCAGCCCGCCCGGTGGCGGCACGGGCCGCATGGCCAGCACGGCCGCGCCCGCCGTGCGCCTGCCCGCGCCGGTGCGCCTGGCGTTTGACGTGAGCGGACAAGCAAAAAAGTTCAATTACAACGCGCGCGCCGAGCTGCTATGGAAGCACGACGGCAGCCGTTACGAAGCTCGGCAAGAGATCAGCGCCTTTCTGGTGGGCAGCCGCTCCCAGAGCAGCGTGGGCCAGGTTACGCCACAAGGGCTGCAGCCCGAGCGCTTTGCAGATCGTTCGCGCAGTGAACAGGCGGCCCACTTTGACCACGCCCAGGGCCGCGTTACCTTCAGCGCCAACACCCCGCAGGCGGCCGTGGGCCCCGGCGTGCAGGACCGCTTGAGCGTATTCATCCAGCTCGGTGCGCTGCTGGCGGCCGACCCGGCGCGGTTTGTGCCCGGCACCCAGGTCACCCTGACCACCGTCAGCGCCCGCAGCGCCGACCGCTGGACTTTCTCGATCGAGGGGCAGGAAACGCTGGACCTGCCCGCCGGCCCCACCCCGGCCTGGAAGCTGCTGCGCCTGCCGCGCCGCGACTACGACCAGATGGCCGAGCTGTGGCTGGCGCCCGATCTGGGCTACATGCCCGCGCGCATCCGCCTCACCCAGGCCAATGGTGACTTTGCCGATCTGCGCCTGCGCAGCAGCGGGCCGCCCTGATCACCGGCACATGGGCCGTTGAACGCAAATCCACGCGCTGGGCGCTGCAGTGCGCGCTGCTTGCGAACGCCGTTGCATCGAAAAGCCCCCACGAACCCGGCGCAGTCCGTTTTTCGTGAAATACTGCAAAGCATCAGGTGCCGTGAGCCGTGGGACTTGAACTCTGCCCACCCGCTGTCATCTGATTCATATATCGACTGGGGGAACTCCATGCAAATGCTCTACGACTCTGACTCTTTTGTGGTGGTCCACATGCTGCCCGATGCCGTCGAGCAAAAAGGGGGGCCACTCAATGACACCGCGCCGCCAGCACCGCAGCTGGCCCGCCACGGCTTCGAAATTGTGGACAAGCGCTCGGGCAAAGAGGTGTACCTGGACGGTTCCTGGGCCGAAATGTTCCAGCAGCAGATCCTGGCCTGGCAACGCGACACCCCAACCCAGGAAGAAGTGGAAGACGCACTGGACCGCTATGCCGGTCTGGCGCAAAACCCGGTGGTGGTGCACTGAGAAGGTGTGATCGAAAAAAAGGGGCATCGCCCCTTTTTTTCTGCCCGATGCCGGTCGCCTTGCGTCGCCACTCAAGCCGTCGGCGGGTAAATGCGCCGGAACAAGGGCTCCACCAGCACCAGCACGGCAATCAGCCGGCACACCTGAAACGCCGTGACCACCGGCACGCCCAGTTGCAGCACCTTGGCCGTGATGGCCATTTCCGTGATTCCCCCCGGTGAAGTGCCCAGCAGCAGCGTGACCCAGGGCAGCCCGGTGGCCCGCGCCAGCAACCAGGCAAACAGCGCACATACGCCCATCAGCACCAGCGTGCCCCCGGCCACCGTGGCCAGCCAGCGCGGTGCGGTGCGCAAAAAGTCGGCGCGAAATCGCACGCCCAGGCTCACGCCAATCACCAGTTGGGCCGCGTTGACCAGCCCCTGGGGCACCGCCGACAGTGCGACGCCCGCCATGGCCAGCCCCATCGACACCACCAGCGCGCCCATGAACCAGGGGTTGGCGCGGCCCAGCCGGTCCATGACCAGCGCACCTGCACCAGTAAGAAGGGCCAGCAGCGCCAGCCCCGGCCAGCTCACTGCGCGCACGGTGGGCGGCAGGATATCGAGGCCATGCAGGCCGCTCCACTGCAGCGCAAAGGGAATGGTCACCGTGACGATCAGCAGGCGCAGGCTGTGGCTGGCGGCCACGAGGTCGGTGCGGGCATTTTCGCGCTCGGCCAGCAGCGTCATTTCAGACGCCGCGCCAATGGCCCCCGAGAAATAGCTGGTGGCCCGCATCATCGACGCCGGCACGCCATGCATGCGCGGCGCATGAACCCGGTACAGCCAGACACCAAACAGCCAGCCCAGCACCAGCGCCCACACAATGCCCAGCGCGATGGCCCACCACAGGCTGGCCACCAGCGCCACCACCTGCGGCGTGAAATAAAGTCCCAGCGAGGCGCCAATCGACCACTGGCCAGCATTGCGCAGCGGGGCCCAGCTTTCGGTGGGTGCGCCACCGATGGACAGCAGCGAGGTGACCAGCAGCGGGCCGATCATCCAGGGCAGCGGGGTGTGCAGTGCCACACAGGCGGTGGCGGCAGCCCAGGCCAGGGCCAAGGTGATGGCCACGCGGGCAAAAAGCAGGGGGTTGAGCATACGAGCCCGCCAGTATCCGGCCACCACGCCCCCACTCGTCCGGTGCGCCCATGCCCTTGGGGTATGGCAGGCGTCGCTTTTTGCGAAACAATTTTGAGTCAAATTGTGCTCTAACGCTTGCCCAGTCAGCGCAAGCAGCTATCTTTTTTGAATCTTTGACGCGCTGGCGGTGGCGCCTTGCGTCGGGCAGCCATTTCGTTGCCCATGGCCTGCAGCGCAGGCGCTGCCAGCAGGGCTTGTGCCGAAGGGTAGGCCACGGTTTCCTCGTCGGCGATGTGCCGGTCGTACCGGGCCGTGAATTGGTCAAACGCTGCACCATCGGCATCGCTGAACCCCTTCAGATCGCCATCGACCAGGGCCTGAAGCGCCTTGCGTGCATCAGCCCAGTCGGCGGCCATGCAGGCATGGTCGTCCTGCAGGCGCCGCACCAGCGCAGCCACGTCAGGGGAGCCTTGCGCCAGGAGCAGCGGAAACACATGCAGCTCCTCGTCTTCATGGTGCAGGGGCGCCGCGATGTCAAAGTAGCGCAGCACGTCGCGCGCGGCCTGCTGTGCGGGCACATCTGCGCCGTGCTCCAGCACATGGGCGCGCAGCCGCTGCAGCAGGGCCAGCGTGCGCTGCACGCGCTCGTGGCATGCCTCCAGCATGGCAAAGGGCTGCTCAAACCCCACCGAAGGGGCATTGAAACCGGGCAAGGCGGAGGTCGTGCCCATCTCGGCGCTCACCCGAACCGGACCGGCTGACCCTGCCGGTCAAACGGAATGTAGGCACCATGCGCGCCGCCCTTGATGGCATCGACCATGCGCTGCAGGGGCGCCTCGGCATCGGCGCTGCTGGGGGCCTGGTTCAGCGTGCCCGACAGGGCTGCAGCGAACACCATGGCCCAGTCGTGGCCGGGGGCAGTGAACTGGCGGGCCTCTTCCACCAGGGCACTGAACGAGGGCAACTCCTGTGGGGTTTTGTCCACACACATCAGCGGCACCAGGGCGCCGCCCTGCCCGGCTTCAAAGCGCGCGCGCTGGGCGGGGGTGGCATCGTCGGGCAATTCAACCGCTGCAAACACAAACAGAAGACGCTGGGGTTCGGGCTGCATGAGCGCGGCTTGCAGCAGATCGTCGAAGCTGGAAATATCCATGGAAAAAATCTCGCAATGAAAGAAGTTGGCAAGGGTCAGAATCCAGGCACCACGCCCCGATCCGCGTCCAGCGTGCTGACGTAGTCGCTTGGCACGGGCCGCGCACGCGCCGCCTTGCGCGACAGCACGGTGCCAATGCTGATAAAGCACAGGGCCTGCTCGCAAGCCGACAGCCGAAACAACGCCCGCAGGCTGGCCGCCTTGAGGGCTTTGCCGCTGGTCAGCGCCGAGCCATAGCCCTGTGCGGTGGCCATCAGCAGCATGTTCTGCACTGCGCACCCCGCTGAAAGCAGCCGCTCGGCCAAGTCAATCTCGGGGTCGCCGCGTTCGCCATCCACCACCACCAGCATCAGCACCGGCGCACGGAAGGCTTTTTCGCGCGCCTGGCCGCACTGCTCGGGCGTGGCGCCGGGATCACGCTCCAGCAGCGCCTGCGCAAACACCTCGGCCAACAGGGGGCGCGCTGCATCAGGTACCAGCACAAAGCGCCAGGGCAGCAATTGGCCATGGTCGGGCGCATGGGCGGCGGCATTGACGATGCTGGCCAACTCGGCGGGCGCCGGGCCGGGGGCACCCAGCCGCTTGGGCAGGATGGTCTGGCGTGACTGCATCAGCGCCGTGGCCATGGCGGCCACTGCGCCGTCGTCCGAGACAGCGGGGTGCGCCGCAACGGGCACGTTGTTCAATGGAACGGGCGTGTCAGCCATGGGCAGATCCATGCATCAGCCCGGTCGCCCATCGGCACGCAGGCAACCGTACCAACGCCCCAGCCGCAGCCCCCAGACTCCCATGGTGCCAGCCCACAGGCCGGCCGCCACGGGCAACAACCACGGCAAAGAGAGCCCGGCGATGCCCGGAACAGACGCTGCGATGCGCAGCAGCGCAGCCGCCTGCAGGCACCAGAACAGCGACCAGGCAATGCGGTCGGCCACCAGCGCGCGGCCGCTGTGGCCGCAGGACACACGCGTGACCATGGCCAGCATCAGCGAGGCGAGGCAGCCCATGGTCAGCGCGTGCAGCGCTCCCAGTGCCAGCACTCCCATGCCCAGCGTGCCCACCAACCACTGCGACACCCCACCCAGCAGGAACGCCACACCCAGCCACAGAAAGCCGATGTGCAACATGGCCAGCAACTTGTTCTTCAGGCTTTGCACCAGCCCCCACACCCAGGCCAGCCAGACCAGTACGCCGCCCACCATCAATTGCAGCGTGCCGTGCACCAGCAACCATGCCGTGCCAGCCGCGCTGGACGGCACTCCAGCCAGCTCCAGCCAAGCAGCCAGCACCTGCAGCGCCGCCGCCGCCAGCATCAGCCACAGCACCCAGAACGGGCGCCAGGCCTGAACCATGGGCATGGCACTGGAGGTAAAAAACGGAATCATGCGGTGCGCCACGGTGACATAGACCACCACCACAAAGCCCCAGAGCCCCGTGAAGATCCACGCGCGCGCTGTCGCATGCGCTTCGAAAACCAGGCTGAGCAACAGCCCTGCCAGGCTGACACACCCCACCACACAGGCGGTGCCGATCACTCGGGCATGGAGCTGATCCTCCGCCTGGCTGTGCCGGATACGCCCCCAGAACTGCACGGTCATCCAGACCAGCCCGGCACAGGCCAGTGCCAGCCCTGCCCATGCCACACCTGCGTGCAGGTGCGCGCCCGCCAGCCACAGCAGCCAACCCGCCGCCAGCGAGAACAGCGGCACGCGCAGGTCCCGCGCCAGCGGGGCCTCCACGCTCAGCCATTTGGGGCCGGCGGTGAAAAGGAATCCCGAAAAGAACAGCGGAATAAAGCCGAACGCCATGACCGCCGAATGCACCAGCGTGGGTGATATCACCGAGGGCAAGGCAAGCCAGCCGGTGGACCGGTCGAGTTGCACCAGCGCCCACCACAGGCCCGACGCCACCAGCACCACCATGGCCAAAAAGAAACCGAGGCGGTGCGGCGCCAGCATCAGGTAACGCACGCGCCAGCGCTTGTCCATGTTTGCCAGCGCCTGCGCGGAAGGTTTACCGGACGCCACCCGCACCGGAATCACGGGCCGGGTTGTCACCCACAGGTCCCCAGGTGGCCGCACTGCGTGCAGTAGTCGCAGCCATCCTTGCGGATGACGGCGTGCGCACCGCATTCGGTGCACTTCTTGCCCGCCATGGCGGGCGGCATGCCACTGACCTGCGATGCCGGCTCCTCCAGGGGCAGCACCTGCTGCACCGGATCGGTCACGCGCCGCGCCAGGATGTTCTGGACGGCATAGGCCATGGCCGCCACCTCGGAGTCGTGCCACATGGGCACGCGGGTGCCGTCATCCTTCTGGTGCGTACCCAGGCGCACGGGGCCGCGGTCCCATGCCACCTTGCGCATGTCAGAAAGTGCCCGCTCCAGAAAACCGCCACGCGCCGCCAGGGACAGCAAACGCATGCTGGCAGTGATCCACTGCTGCGACTCGCCACTTTGGCCCACCGGCATGAAGAACTCAATGGCGCGATCGACCGTTCCCGAGCCAACGCCCGTGGGCACCGGGAGGAACGAGACAATGAGGTACAGCGTCTTGTGGCCCTCTTGCGTCCAGTACTCCACCTTCTCGGCCACCGCGGAAAGCCCACCCTTGGGCCGGCTCTCGATCACCGTGCGCATGGGATCCACTGACGGGGTTGCAGGCGCAGCCACCGGTGCAGGCTCTGCCGCATGGGTTTCGAGCACCGAACCCAGGATGGCATTGGGCCGGTAGGTGGCCAGCCCCTTGAGTCGGGCGCGCCAGGCCTGCAGATACAGGTCCTTGAAGTCATCGTAGGGGTAGTCGGCCGGGATGTTCACGGTCTTGGAGATGGCCGTGTCCACAAAGGGCTGCACTGCTTCCATCATGGCGATATGCCCTTCGGCAGGCATGGCCAGCGCCGAGATGAAATAGTCGGGCAACGCATCCACGTCGCCGCCCAGGTCGCGGTAAAGACGCCAGGCATGGTCTTCCACCGCGTACTCGCTGGTGCTGCCGTCGGCCTCGCGCTTCTTGCGCTTGTACATCCAAGAAAACGGTGGTTCGATACCGTTGGAGGCGTTGTCGGCAAAGGCCAGGCTCACGGTACCCGTGGGGGCAATCGACAGCAGGTGGCTGTTGCGGATGCCGTGCTTGCGAATGGCTTTCTTGATCGGCTCTGGCAGGCGGCTGGCAAAGGTGCCGGCCGCCAGGTAGGGCTCGGCCTCGAACTTGGGGAAGGCACCCTTTTCGCGGGCCAGCTCCACCGAGGCGAGATAAGCCGCATCGCGCATGGATTGCGCAATGCGCGCCGCCATCGCGCGCCCTTCCTGCATGTCGTAGCGCAGGCACAGCATGGCCAACGTGTTGCCCATGCCGGTAAAGCCCACGCCAATGCGGCGCTTGGCCATGGCCTCGTCGCGCTGCTGCGGCAGGGGCCAGAAAGTCACATCCAGCACATTGTCGAGCGCGCGGACCTGCAGGGCCACCACTTTCTCGAAGGCCTCGAAGTCAAATGCCGGCAACCCGTCAAATCCGAACGGGTGGCGCACAAACCGCGTCAGGATGACAGGGCCAAGGTCGCAGCAACCATAGGACGGCAGGGGTTGCTCGCCGCAGGGGTTGGTGGCGGCAATGTCTTCGCAGTAATTGAGGTTGTTGTCCTCGTTGATGTGATCGAGAAACAGGATGCCCGGTTCGGCAAAATCGTAGGCCGACTTCATGATGGTGTCCCACAGCGCCCGCGCCTGCACGGTGGAATAGACCCACATGCCATCGGCGCGCTGGTAGGCGCCCTGCGCCATGGCCACAGCGCCCGGACGCGCACGGTGCACCAGCTCCCAGGGTTGGCCCTGCTGGACAGCCTCGATGAAGGCATCCGACACCCCCACCGACACATTGAAATTGTTCCAGCGCCCGGGTGTGCGCTTGGCCGTGATGAACTCGTGCACATCGGGATGATCGATGCGCAACACACCCATCTGCGCACCGCGCCGCGCCCCCGCGCTTTCGACGGTGGAGCACGACTGGTCAAACACGTTCATGTAGCTGCACGGGCCCGAAGCCACGGATGCCGTGGCCTTGACCTGGGCGCCCTTGGGCCGGATGCGCGAAAAATCGTAGCCCACGCCACCGCCGCGGCGCATGGTTTCGGCAGCCTCGCGCAGGGCTTCATAGATGCCGGGAAAGCCCTCATCGTCCACGCCCTGAATGCAATCGCCCACGGGCTGCACAAAACAGTTGATGAGCGTGGCCTGGATGTCGGTACCGGCCGCGCTCATGATGCGCCCCGCGCCGATGGCACCCGCATGCAGGTTCTCCAGGAACAGCGTTTCGTACTTTTCGCGCAGGTCGGGCGCTTCTACCGAGGCCAGGGCGCGGGCCACGCGTCGGTAGAGGTCTTCGGCGCTGGTTTCGCCGGTTTTGAGGTATTTTTCACGCAGCACATCCAGGCTGATGGGCTGCAACGAAGAGGTGGAATTCATGGGGGGATTGGGTTCGCGCTTCATGGTTTCGGATGATTGGATATTCGCCTTCAGGTGGCCTGCGATCCGTCAAGAAGGAATCAAAGCTCGTCCAAAAGAACCTGCCCGTCATGTTCCACATAGGGGTGGTACGGCCCCGTACCACTGTTGTCAGCCAGCGACGCGGGCACAAAGCCCCCCGTCTTGACGTCAAACACATGCACTTCCCCCTCCTCGATCACGTAGTGCCAGCCGTGCAGGCTGATATGACCTGCCTGCACTCGGCTACGGACCATAGGATATTCCATCAGCCGCTCCAGCTGCAAAATAACGGCCCTTTGCTCGGTGCGACGCAACGCTTCCGGTCCGGGTTGCACCGGCAGCAGGGCCTCGCGGCCCAGATCGAGCCAGCGTTCCAGGTTGGGCGCCTCAGGCGACACTTCACCATACATCGCCTTGATAGCCCCACAATGACTGTGGCCACACACGATGATGCGCTGAACTTTCAGGTTGAGCACCGCGAATTCAATCGCCGCCGTGGTGCCGTGGTGGCCATGCGATCCGTCGTAAGGCGGAATGAACGCCCCCACATTGCGCACAAGAAACAGCTCGCCGGGCCCTGCCCCGGTCAGCAGGTAAGGAACCAGTCGGGAGTCAGAGCAGCCGATGAAAAGCGTGGTGGGATGCTGCCCCTCGTCCACCAAGTCCTGGAACTGCTGGCGGTATTGGGGGAAAGCATCGTCATGGAACCGACGCAGGCGATCGAGCAACTCATCCGGCATGACATTCGCCCATACCCTTGAAAACTACTGAACCAGCGGCGAATCCGCCGCATCCAGCACCACGCCCTCCACCACGGCGGCGCCCGCCAGCAACTGAAGGTATTGCCGCAGGGCGTTGACCCAGGCCTGCTGGCGCAAGGTAAGACCAATCGCCTGCCGCACCTCTTCAAACGAAGGCTGCTGCCCCGCCTCGCGGGCCACCACTTCGACCACATGCAGGCCGAAACGGCTATGCACCAGCCGTGCGAGCACACCAATTTCGGCACTACCGAACACTTCCCGGGCGAACTCGGGCGCGCAGTCGGCCCGGGTCAGCCAGCCCAGGTCGCCACCTTGCTGCCCGCTGGGGCAGTTGGACCATTGTTTGGCAGCCTCTGCAAAGCGCACACCGCCGTCGTCTGCACAACGCAGGTCAATCAGCATTGCCTCTGCGCGCAGGCGCAGCTGTTTCACATCCACTCCGGGCGTCACGGCAAAAAGCACATGGCGCAGCTGTGCACGCTCGCCATGGGCGTGCGCGGCAGGATGGGCCTCATGGTAGCGACGGCACGCCTCTTCGGAAGGCTCTGGAATGGGCAGCTCCCGCTCCAGCAATTGCTCGATGGCGGCGGAAGCCGCAGCGCTGGTGGCACCGTCGGTACCCGGCATGTCATCTGACGACAGCAGGCCCGCTTGCTGGGCCGCCTGGCGCAACAGCTCTGTGCACGCACGCTGGCGCAGCGTTTCCTCATCCAGCAGCTGCCCCACTTCATGCAAGGCAATGCCGTTGATGGCGGCCAAGGGCATCACCTGCGCCACGCCTGCCGGCGCCTGTGAAGACTGGGCCACGGGTGCCGCCTCCATGGCCGTTGCCAGGGCTTCGTACGCCACGGCCTGTTCGGCGGTGAGCGTGCTTGCGCCCGTTTCCTTTTCGTTTCCGGTGGAGGCGCAGCCGCAGCCTCCCGATCCACATCCATGGCTCATGTTGTGCTCCTTGACAGTGTGGACATCAGGCGCGGCGCTGGTCATTGGGCTGCATGTGGCCTTGCGGCAAATTCATGCGGCGCGCACGCACCAGCTGATAGGGGCGCAGCACATAGGCCAGCGTGCCAAAACCGCTCCACACATGCACCAGGCGGGTGAACGGGAAGATCAGAAACACCGTCATGCCCAGGGCCATGTGCGCCTTGAACACCCAGCCGGCGTTGGCCAGCAGCTCGACGGCGCCCGTGCGGAAGGTGACGATGCGCTGCGCCCATTCCGCCAGCAGCATCATCATGGAGCCGTCCAGGTGCTGGGCCGACAACGGAATGGTGCCCAGGCCCAGGGCCAGCTGCACCCACAGAATCCACAGCAGCGCAATGTCACTGGTCTTGGAGGTGGCGCGGATGCGCGCGTCCGACAGGCGGCGGTGCAGCAAAATCGACACGCCGATGAAGCCCAGGACGCCGGCAATGCCGCCCACGATCATGGCCATGAGCTGCTTGGCACCGGCGCTCATGAAGGGCTCGTACAGGGCGTGCGGGGTGAGCATGCCCACGAAGTGGCCAAAGAACAGCACGAGCACGCCGACGTGGAACAGATTGCTGCCCCAGCGCAGGCTGCCGGTGCGCAGCAGCTGTGAGGAATCTGACTTCCAGGTGTACTGGTCGCGGTCGAACCGCGCCCAGCTGCCAATGAAGAACACAGCCAGGCAAATATAGGGATAGATGCCAAACAACAGGGTATCAAGCCAGGCGGTCATACGGAGACTCCTTCTGCTGCCCGCTCGGCGCGGGGGGTACGAACAAAATGCACAGGTTGCGGCTGGTCAGGCTTGGCCTGGCCCTGGGTGCTGCAACCACCAAACGCTTCGGGCTCTGCCCAAACTTCGTCCATGGGGGGCTCTGGGGTGAGCGCCACGGACTGCACGCGCTGGCCCGAGACTTCGAGCACGGCGGCAATGATGCTGGCGTAGGGGCTGTTGCGCGCCACGAGTGCGCTGAACAGTGCGTTGAGGATGTGGGCCATCTCGCCCAGGAATTCCCTGGCCACTTCGGGGGGCTGGGTGGAGGCAAACTCCAGCACCACAGGCAGGTGGTCGGGCAGTTCATCGGCTTCGAATTGCAGGCCCGCCTTTTCGTAGGTCTGCATCAGGTCGATGAGCGCCGGTCCCCGGTCGCGCGAGTCCCCGTGCACATGCTCGAACAGGTGCAGCGAGGTCTGGCGGCCCCGGTCGAAGTTGTCCACGTAGCGGGCTTCGACCTCCAGCGGGTCCAGCGCCGCAAGGTGCTGGCACACGGCTTCGAGCTCGGCCATGCGCTCGGTGCTCAGCGCCTGCTCCGCCTGCAAGGCATCGATGAGTTGCGGCATCACGCTGCGCAGCTGCGCATCGGGGTAGCTCAGCAGGTAGCCCAGGGCGCGCAAGGTCAGGCGCACGGAGGTCGGGTTCTTCTTGAACATGGTGATTCCTTTGCCTGCGCTCAGACCGTCGCTTTGATGGGGATGGTGCGCGGCTTCTTGCCACCAAACATGCTGACTTCCGTCGCGCCATCCGAGCAGCCGTTGCCGAACGAGAAACCGCAGCCGCCCCGGATGTCAAACGCGTTCTCAGCGTACTCGCGGTGGGCCGACGGAATCACGAAGCGGTCTTCGTAGTTGGCGATGGCCATCACCTGGTACATCTCCTCGACCTCGGCCAGCGACAGGCCTGCCTGCTTGAGCACAGACAGGTTCTGGCGCTGCTCCACATGCTTGTCGCGCTGGTAGGTACGCATGGCCAGCATGCGCTCCAGTGCCCGCACCACAGGGCCGGTGTCACCGGCGGTCAGCAGGTTGGCAAGGTACTGCACCGGAATGCGCAGTTGCGACACGTCGGGGATGTCGCCATTGACCCCTACATGGCCCGCGTTGGCGGCGGCCGTGATGGGCGAGAGCGGCGGCACATACCAGACCATGGGCAGCGTGCGGTACTCTGGGTGCAGCGGCAGAGCCACCTTCCAGTCCACGGCCATCTTGTAGACGGGGCTGTTGCGGGCGGCTTCCATCCAGCTGTCCGGGATGCCGTCGATGCGCGCCTGCTTGATGACGTCAGGGTCGTTCGGGTTCAGGAAGATGTCGAGCTGCGCCTGGTACAGGTCGCGGTCGCGCTCCACGCTGGCGGCTTCCTGGATGCGGTCTGCGTCGTACAGCAGCACGCCGAGATACCGGATACGGCCCACGCAGGTTTCCGAGCACACGGTCGGCTGGCCCGCTTCGATGCGCGGGTAGCAGAAGATGCACTTCTCGGCCTTGCCCGATTGCCAGTTGTAGTAAATCTTCTTGTAGGGGCAGCCTGAGACGCACATGCGCCAGCCACGGCACTTGTCCTGGTCGATCAGCACGATGCCGTCTTCCTCGCGCTTGTAGATCGAGCCGCTGGGGCACGATGCCACGCACGCCGGGTTCAGACAGTGCTCGCACAGGCGCGGCAGGTACATCATGAAGGTGTTTTCGAACTGGCCGTAGATGTCCTTTTGCACATCGTCGAAGTTCTTGTCCTTGCTGCGCTTACTGAACTCGCCGCCCAGGATTTCTTCCCAGTTCGGGCCCCATTCGATCTTCTCCATGCGCTTGCCGGTGATCAGGCTGCGCGGACGGGCCGTGGGCGCAGCCTTGCTCTCAGGCGCCGACTGAAGGTGGTCGTAGTCGAACGTGAAGGGCTCGTAATAGTCGTCGATCTGCGGCAGGTTGGGGTTGGCGAAGATGCGCATGAGCAGCTTCCACTTGCCGCCCTGGCGGGGGGCGATGGAGCCGTCGGGGTTGCGTACCCAGCCGCCGTTCCACTTGTCCTGGTTTTCCCATTCCTTGGGATAGCCAATGCCGGGCTTCGT
Source organism: Acidovorax sp. BoFeN1 (assembly GCF_003345135.1). Taxonomy (NCBI): domain Bacteria; kingdom Pseudomonadati; phylum Pseudomonadota; class Betaproteobacteria; order Burkholderiales; family Comamonadaceae; genus Acidovorax; species Acidovorax sp. BoFeN1. Next base: position 44,004 of record NZ_QOZT01000016.1, on the reverse strand, counting down.
TTCAACGTTGTTGAACCAGGCGTACTCCACCCCGGGGCGGCTGGTCCAGACGTTTTTGCAGGTGACCGAACAGGTGTGGCAACCAATGCACTTGTCCAGGTTCAGCACCATGCCGATTTGTGCGCGAATTTTCATCGTTTTTCTCCTTGCGGGGCTCAGGCGTGTGCGCCGGTGTCAGACACTTCGTCGTCCAGCCAGTCCACGCGGTCCATCTTGCGCACCAGCACAAACTCATCGCGGTTGGTGCCAATGGTTCCGTAGTAGTTGAAGCCGTAGCTGTATTGCGCGTAGCCGCCAATCATGTGGGTGGGCTTGAGCACAATGCGCGTGACCGAGTTGTGGATACCGCCACGGGTGCCGGTGATCTCGGAGCCGGGGGTGTTGATGATCTTCTCTTGCGAGTGGTACATCATCACCATGCCGGGGTTCACACGCTGGCTCACCACCGCACGGGCTGCAATGGCGCCGTTGGCGTTGAACAGTTCGACCCAGTCGTTATCCACAATGCCAGCGCTGGCCGCGTCGTCTTCGCTCAGCCACACCACCGAACCGCCCCGATTGAGCGTGAGCATCATCAGGTTGTCGCTGTACGTGCTGTGGATGCCCCACTTCTGGTGCGGCGTGATGAAGTTGAGCGCGATCTCGCGGTTGCCGTTGGGCTTCTTGCCTTCAACTTCGTGCAGCGTCTTCAAATGCACCGGTGGGCGATAGCTGACAAAACCTTCGCCGAAGTCACGCATCCAGGGGTGGTCCTGATAGAACTGCTGACGACCGGTGAGGGTGCGCCATGGGATGTACTCGTGCACATTGGTGTAGCCCGCGTTGTAGCTGACCTTCTCGCTCTCCAGGCCCGACCAGGTGGGCGAACTGATGATCTTGCGCGGCTGCGCCTGGATGTCGCGGAAGCGGATCTTCTCGTCCTCGCGGTGCAGCGCCAGGTGCACGTGGTCGCGCCCGGTCTGCTTGCCCAGGGCCTCCCAGGCCTTGCAGGCCACATGGCCGTTGGTTTCGGGAGCCAGCATCAGCACCACTTCGGTGGCGTCAATATCGCTCACGATGCGGGGCATGCCCTGCGTCACGCCCTCTTCCTTCACACGGCCGTTCAGGTCGCCAAGCTGGCCGACTTCGGTTTGCGTGTTCCAGCCAATGCCCTTGCCACCGTTGCCGGCCTTGTCCATCAATGGGCCCAGGGCTGTGAAGCGTTTGTACAGGTTGGGGTAGTCGCGCTCGACCACCGTGACCTGCGGTGCCGTCTTGCCGGGGATGAGCTCGCAGTCGCCCTTCTTCCAGTCGCGCACGCCATAGGGCTGGGCCATTTCGCCGGCCGTGTCGTGCATGATGGGGGTGAGCACCACATCTTTTTCGACGCCCAGGTGGCCCACACTCACTTCGCTCACCGCCTTGGCAAAACCCTTGTAGATCTCCCAGTCACTCTTGGCCTGCCAGGCAGGGTCCACTGCGGTGGACAGCGGGTGAATGAAGGGGTGCATGTCGCTGGTGTTGAGGTCGTTCTTCTCATACCAGGTGGCCGTGGGCAGCACGATGTCGGAGTAAAGGCAGGTCGTGCTCATGCGGAAGTCGAGCGTGACCAGCAGGTCCAGCTTGCCTTCGGGCGCATTGGCATGCCACTGCACTTCTTCGGGCTTGGCTTCGTCGCGGCCCAGGTCCTTGCCCTGCACGCCGTGCGTGGTTCCCAGCAGGTGCTTGAGGAAATACTCATGCCCCTTGCCCGAGGAGCCCAGGATGTTGGAGCGCCACACGAACATGTTGCGCGGCCAGTTGTCGGGATGGTCCGGGTCCTCGCAGCTCATTTGCAGGCTGCCGTCCTTGAGCGACTGCACCACATAGTCCTTGGCGTCCATGCCCTTAGCCGCAGCGTCCTTGGCCACCTGCAGCGGGCTGGTTTTGAGCTGGGGCGCCGAAGGCAGCCAGCCCATGCGCTCGGCGCGCACGTTGTAATCAATCATCGAGCCGCTGTAGGACTTCTTGTCCGCCAGGGGCGAGAGGATCTCTTCCATGCCCAGCTTTTCGTAGCGCCACTGGTCGGTGTGGGCATAGAAGAAGCTGGTGCTATTCATCTGGCGCGGTGGGCGAATCCAGTCGAGCGCAAAGGCCAGCGCCGTCCAGCCCGTCTGGGGGCGCAGTTTTTCCTGGCCCACATAGTGCGCCCAGCCGCCGCCGCTTTGGCCAATACAACCGCACAGCATCAGCATGTTCATGATGCCGCGGTAGTTCATGTCGCAGTGGTACCAGTGGTTCATGGCCGCACCGATGATCACCATGGACTTGCCATGCGTCTTGTCGGCGTTGTCGGCAAACTGCCGCGCCACGGCAATGATCTGCTCGCGCGGCACACCGGTGATGGATTCTTGCCATGCGGGGGTGTAAGGGCGGTCAGCGTCGTAGCTGCCGCCGGCTTCTTCACCAGGCAGGCCGCGGTCGATGCCGTAATTGCCAGCCAGCAGGTCGAACACGGTGGCCACCATCACGCGGCCCTGGGCTTCGTGTCCGGCCAGTTCCAGGTGACTCACCGGCACGCGGCGCACCATCACATCGCCACCTTGCTCGTTGGCCGTGAAGTTAGGCGTCTGCACACCGCCAAAGTACGGGAAGGCCACGTCAGCCACGTCGTAGGCCTGCTCGCCATCTTCGATCACCGAGAGCTTGAGCTTGACAGTGTTGCCGGTGCGCGCTTCCTTGTTCTCCAGGTTCCACAGGCCCTCGTCGGCGCGGCCATCAGCGCCCCAGCGGAAACCGATGGAGCCATTGGGCAGCGTGACCTGGCCCAGTTCGTCGTAGCCCACGGTCTTCCAGTCGGGGTTGTTGGACTGGTCGAGCTGGCCGGGAAAGTCGCTGGCGCGCACATAGCGGTCGGGCACCATCACCGTGCGACCATCGGGCAGCGTCTTTTCCTTCAGCACCACCAAGAGCGGCAGGTCGGTGTAGCGGCGTGCGTAGTCGTCAAAGTAGGTGCTGCGGCCCTTACCGCCGTCCTTGAAGTAGAACTCCTTCAGGATCACATGACCCATGGCCATAGCCACGGCAGCATCGGTGCCCTGCTTGGGGTGCATCCACAGATCACCGAGCTTGGCCACTTCAGAGTAATCGGGCGTGATGGACACGACCTTCGTGCCCTTGTAGCGCACTTCGGTCAAGAAGTGCGCATCGGGCGTGCGTGTCTGGGGCACGTTGGAGCCCCAGGCAATGATGAAGCTGCTGTTGTACCAGTCGGCCGATTCGGGCACGTCGGTCTGCTCACCCCAGACTTGCGGGCTGGACGGGGGCAGATCGCAATACCAGTCGTAAAAGCTCATGCAGACGCCGCCAATCAGGCTGAGGTAGCGGCTGCCGGCGGCGTAGCTGATCATGCTCATCGCCGGAATGGGCGAGAAACCGATGATGCGGTCAGGGCCATGCTTCTTGATCGTGTAGACGTTGGCCGCCGCGATCATCTGGTTGACCTCATCCCAGGTGCTGCGCACAAAGCCACCCAGGCCGCGCTGCTTTTGCCACTCGCGTTTGGCCGATTCGTTTTCAACGATGTTCGCCCAGGCATCCACCGGGCTCTTGGCCAGCAGGAGGGCGGCGCGCCAGTGCTTGAGCAGGCGGCCGCGCACCATGGGGTACTTCACACGGTTGGCGCTGTACAGGTACCAGCTGTAGCTGGCGCCGCGCGCGCAGCCACGGGGTTCGTGGTTGGGAGGATCGGGGCGGGTGCGGGGGTAGTCGGTCTGCTGGGTTTCCCAGGTGACGATACCGCCCTTGACGTAAATCTTCCACGAGCACGAACCCGTGCAGTTCACGCCGTGGGTGCTGCGCACGATCTTGTCGTGCGCCCAGCGGTCGCGGTAGGCGTCTTCCCAGGTGCGGTCTTCACCGTTGGTTTGGCCGTGGCCCTGCGCAAAGGTCTCGCGCGGTTGCGAAAAGTACGTAAGACGATCGAGGAAATGGCTCATCGGGGGCTCCTTTTTCTATCGGTTCGGTGGGCGGTCAGCAAGGCATCTCGGCATGCTTGCGGGCGTAGTACCACCAGGTGATCACAATGCAGATGACATAGAAGGCAACGAAGGCCCACAACGCTGCTTCGGGACCACCCGTCAGCGCAATGGAGCTGCCGTAGCTCTTGGGGATGAAGAAGCCACCGTAGGCGGCCATGGCGGCCGTGAACCCCAGGGTGGCGGCACCCAGGGTGTTGCCCTCCTTGTTGGCCTGGGCAACGGCGGCGGCATTGTTGCGGTCCACGCCCTGCATCGCTTCGGCCAGAAAAATCACCGGAATCATGCGGAAGGTGGAGCCGTTGCCGATCCCCGTGGTCAGGAACAGCACCAGGAAGCACACAAAGAAGCCTGCAAACTGACCTTCATTTCCCGCCGAGGGCAGGAAGAACGTGACACCCACCACGGCCAGCGCCATGACGATGAAGTTCCACAGCGTGACGCGCGCGCCACCCAGCTTGTCTGCCAGCCAGCCGCCAAAAGGCCGCACCACAGCACCGACCAGCGGCCCCAGCCAGGCATAGGCCAGCGGATTGATGCTGGGGAACTGGCTCTTGATCAACAAGGGGAACCCGGCGGCATAGCCAATGAACGAGCCGAACGTGCCGAGGTACAGCACGCACATCAGCCAGTTGTGCTTGCGCCGGAAAATGGCGGCCTGCGTGGCAAACGACGCCTTGGCGTCGGCAATGTCGTTCATGCCAAACCATGCGGCCAGCGAAGCCAGCGCGATCCATGGCACCCAGATGAAGGCGGCGTTCTGTGTCCACACCTGCACGGTCTGGCCGTTCTTCACGATCGTCTGCGCATCGCCACCAAAAATGCCGAAGATGCCTGCCGTGACCACCAGCGGGCTCAAAAACTGCACCACCGACACGCCCAGGTTGCCCAGGCCCGCATTCACCCCCAAGGCCGAGCCCTTGCGTTCTTTCGGAAAGAAGAAGCTGATGTTGGCCATGCTGGAGCTGAAATTGCCGCCGCCCAGGCCGCACAGCAGCGCCAGGATGAGCATGGTGGGGTAGGCCGTGGTGTTGTCCTGTACCGCAAAGCCAATGCCGATGGCCGGGATCAGCAGCGAGGCGGTGGAGATGGCTGTCCAGCGGCGGCCGCCAACCAGCGGCACCATGAACGAGTAGAAGATGCGCAGCGTGGCGCCCGAGAGCGCAGGCGCTGCGGCCAGCCAGAAGAGCTGGTTGGTCGAATACTTGAAGCCCAGGCCCGGCAGGCTCACGGCAACCACGCTCCAGACTTGCCAGATGGCGAAGGCCAGGAACAGCGCAGGCACCGAGATCCAAAGGTTGAGCTTGGCGACGGCTTCGCCCTCCCGCTCCCAGAACGATTTGTCCTCGGGGGCCCAGATGGTGAGCAGACGCCCCTGGCGGCCGCTGCTGTGTTGGTTGGCAGACATGGTGATACCTTAAAAATTTAGCGGACGGCTTGCTGCGCCGAAGCACTTGCCGGGTCCATCACATCGGTGCGGCGCACTTCGGTGAAGTACATCCAGATCAGCGATACCCAGACCACGCCATACATCAGCATGAAGGCGCTGGAACGAACGCCAGTGAAGTCCATCAGGGCGCCAAACATGATGGGCAGCACGAAGCCACCAAGACCACCCGCCAAGCCCACGATGCCGCTGATGGCGCCAATGTTTTTCGGATAGTCATCGCTGATGTACTTGAAGACACTGGCCTTGCCGAAGGCAAAAGCCACGCCCAGCACACCCATCAGCGCGGTGAAGGCATAGACGTTCAAACCGATGTGAAACGTGGTGGGGCCATTGACCGTGAGGATGGTGAAATCGGTCTGCGGATAGCTCAGCAGGAACAGGCAGATCCAGCTCACCCACATCACCCACCAGGTGACGCTGTGGGCGCCATACTTGTCACTGAGCACGCCGCCAATGGCGCGCAGCACACCGCCGGGCAACGAGAAGCAGGCCGCCAGCAGCGCTGCCACACGGATATCCAGGCCATATTCGCCCACGTAGTACTGCACCATCCACAGCGACAGGGCCACGTAACCACCAAACACAATGCTGTAGTACTGGCAGTACTTGATGACCTTGGGGTCCTTGAGCGCCTTGAGCTGGTCGGTGAACTTGACGTTACTGGGCACCAGATGGGCCGGGTCGCTGTAGCTGAACAGCCAGAACAGCACCAGGGTACCCAGCATGATGGCGGCGTACACCTGCGGCACCATGGCCCAGCCAAAAGCCACCAATAGAACCGGCGCCACGAATTTGTTCACGGCAGCGCCCGAATTGCCCGCGCCGTACACCCCCATCGCCATGCCCTGCCGGTTCTTGGGGAACCAGCGCGCCACATAAGGCGTGCCCACCGAGAACGAACCACCCGCCAGCCCGACAAACAGGCCAATCGTGAGGAAGTGCCAATACTCGGTGGCATAGCTCATGAACCAGATCGCCGGCACGGTGAGCGCCATCAGCGCGGTCATGACGATCCGGCCGCCAAATTTATCGGTCCAGATGCCCAGTGGCACGCGCACCAGCGAGCCGGTGAGCACCGGCATGGCCGTGAGCAGGCCGAATTGCGTGGAGCTCAGGTTGAGCATCTTCTTGATCGGGATGCCGATCACCCCGAACATCATCCACACCATGAAGCAGACGGTGAAGGCCAAGGTGCTTACCAAAAGCACAGACCAAGCCTGCCGGGTGCGTTGCGGACTTTCGCCCGCCGAAAGCGATGCGTTTGCCATGGACATTCCCTATTGTTCCTGTATGGCATGCATCGTCCCGCGAAGGCAGGGTTTTGCCTATCCCTCTTCAGGATGTGTCAGCAGGGTAAAAAGGACGAGGGGATTGCAGCACCATAGTTCGAAAGAACTACGAGGGAGTAGAAAACAGAGGGTGCGGCCTACCGCTGGCGATCCGAGGCGTACACGGCGGCCTGCACGCGCGAGCTCAGGCCCAGCTTGCGCAGGATGTGCTGCACATGGATCTTCACCGTGGTCTCGGCAATGTCCAGTGCCCGCGCGATCTCCTTGTTGCTGGAGCCCCGGGCAATCTCGCGCAGCACGTCTTCCTCGCGCGGCGACAGCGGCGTGCGCTGCTCTACCGTATCGGGGGCCTCCGGATGCACCTTGCCTGGCACAGGCGACTCCAGGGCGTCCACCTCCGGCCCCCCCTGCGACTGGAAGGCGGCCACCAGCTTGCCCATCAACTCGGGGCTGACCACGGGTTCTCCGGCAGCAGCGCGGCGAATGGCCTGCGCCAGCAAATCCCCGTCGATGGTCTTGAGCAGATAGCCCTGTGCGCCATTGCGCAGCGCCATTGACAGATCCTGCGCGTCTTCGCTCACGGTCAGCATGAGCACACGCGAGGATGGTGACACCTCACGCAAACCCCGAATGGCGTCCACCCCCGTCACACCGGGCAAATGGTTGTCGAGCAGGATCACATCCGGGCGCAGTGCGGGTGCCAGACGCATCGCCTGCGCGGCATCGCCCGCCTCGCCCACCACCTTCAGGCCGGGGTCCTGCCCCAGCAAGGCCACCAGGCCACGGCGAAACAGGTTGTGATCATCCACGACAAGCAACGTCACAGGCGGCAAAGCAGGCATAGGCATCAATGGGCTCAATCGACTCAATGGGCAATGGCAGGCGCAGGCATTTCTCGGGGTTCCTGCGCGGCGGACATGGTGGGAAGCTCGATGCACACGCGCACGCCCACACCCGGTGCCGACTCGACTTGCACCATCGCACCGATGCGGTGTGCACGCTCGCGCATGATGCCCAGGCCTACGTGCACAGAGTCGGGCGGCACCGCCCCCACATCAAAACCGATGCCATTGTCCTGCACCTCGAAGCGCCAGCGGGGATGCCGATAAACGCGCAACTCCACCCGGGTCGCACCCGAATGCTTGCGCACGTTCGACAAGGCCTCCTGCACCATGTGCAGGACCTGGATCTGCACGTCGGGTGCCAGCGGCAGGCCGTGGCCCGCCATGGTGAGGGTGGCGGCGATCCCGGTCTGGTGCTCGAACTTGGACAAGGTGGCACGCAGGGCCGCCTCGATGTCTTCTTCGCTGGTGCGCGTGCGAAAGTGCACAAGCAGTTCGCGCACATCCGAATAGCACTCCCGCACGCCCACATCGAGCTCGCCCATGCTGCGGTCGCGCGCCACGATGTCGCCCTTGGCCACAGCGTCGCGCAGCAGCTGCGTCTGGATCTTCAGGAAAGCCAGCGACTGCGCAATCGAGTCATGCAGCTCGCGCGCCAGCAGGCTGCGCTCTTCCGAGACGGCGGCCTCGCGCTCCAGGGCGTTGGCGCGCAAACCCTCCATGGCGCTGGCCAGATGGCGCGTCATGGCTTCGAGAAGATCGCGCACCTCGTCCGTCAGCTCCACCGAAGAGCGAAAGAACAGGTTGACCTCGCCAAGCAACCGCTGCTGCATCTGCACCGGCACAGCCACCATGGTCTGAAAGCCAGCGTCGCGGCAGTGCGGAAACGCGATCATGGTGGCCGCCATGATGGGAATGACGCGGGTGCGTGCATGGCTTTGCGGCTGGCCGCACATGCAGGCGCCCGTGTGCAGGCAATGCTCCTGCTCGGTCATGATGCGCGGCATGCCGTCGCCGGCCAGGAGCACGTAGCGTTCATTGGCCTCGTCCGACCAGCGCACCGCGGCCGCATCGGCACCCGCCACCCTGCGGATCTGCTGCACAAAGCCCTGCGCCAGCGCCTCCAGCCCGGTTGCCGTGGAGGCCAGCGCGCTGACCTCGTAAAGCGCCGCCAGGCGCTGGTTCTGCACGGCAATGCTGGCCGTTTTCTCGCGCACCTTTTGCTCCAGGTCCTCGTGCGAGGCCTTCAAGGCATGGGCCATCTGGTTGAAGCCCGCCGAGAGCTGGCCGAATTCGTCGTCGGTCTCCACCGGCAGCCGTGCCCCCCAATCGCCCTGGTGCAGACGTGCCAGCGCCTGCTGCAGTTGCGACACCGGGTTGAGCACCAGCTGATAACTTACCGCCATGAAGGTCACCGCGGCAGCAATTGCCACCGCCATCATGAATAGTTGAAAGACATGCAGCACAGCCGTCCAGCCGGCGATCTGTCGTTCTATGGCCTCGACAAAACCGTCCACTTGCTGCACAAAGCTGTCGGCCTGGGCCAGCGACCGCGCCCGGTCTGGCGGCAAGCCCATCGCCAGTTCCCCGCGCATTGTTCCCCAGGTGGTACGGATTTCCTCAAAGCGCGCCAGCGTTTCCTCCCCCCAGGGCACAGACAGGGGACGCGACGGATCACCCGTTCGCAGCAACTCCAGGCTGGCGTCAAACTGCCGCGCATGCCGTCGCATATCGTCAGGCGATTCAGTCTGCTGCACCAGCACCATGCGCAACATGTTCATGCGCAGGCGCCCGGCCTCATTGACGGCCGCAGCCCCCCCTTCGAGCTGCCAGGCCACCCACAACGTCAACCCGATGGACGCCAGGGCTACCAGCAGGAACCCCGCGCCCATGGCCAGCAGCTTGAAGGTCAGCGGGGACTTGGTGCGCATGGGCGCAGTGTAAAAAGGAAGGGCCGCCTTTTTCTTGACACAAGTCAAGAAAGGGTCGCGTAGCATGGCGCCATGTGGCCTGCATTGTCCAAATTCCTGTGGCGGCTGGGAGGCGCCCTTACCGCCCTGTCCCTGGCCGGCTGCGCCAGCCGCCCCGCCGTGCTGCCTGCTGCCCTGTGGCCGGCGCCGCTGGACACCGGGCACCGCACCGACGTGCTGCTGCTGGGTGAGCAGCACGATGCCCCCGAGCACCAGCGCCTGCAGCGCGACACGGTGCTATGGCTGGCGGCGCGTGGGCAGCTGGCGGCCCTGGTGCTGGAGATGGCCGAGCGCGGCCACAGCACCGCTGCGCTGCCGCGCGATGCTTCCGAGGCGCAGGTGCAGGCGGCCCTGCAATGGCAGCACGCGGCCTGGCCCTGGTCCGCTTACGGCCCCGTGACCATGGCCGCCGTGCGCGCCGGGGTGCCCGTGCTCGGCGGCAACCTTCCGCGCAGCGCCATGGCGGCGGCCATGCAGGAAAACCACTGGGACGACCACCTTGCCACCGCCGCCCGCCAGCAACTGCTCGATGCCCTGCAGCAGGGCCACTGCGGCCTGCTGCCTGCGGCGCGGCTGCCCGCCATGGCGCGCATCCAGATCGCGCGCGATGCCAGCCTGGCACGGGCCGCCCAGGAGGCCGTGCGCCCGGGCCAGACCGTGTTGCTGGTGGCGGGCGGCGAGCATGTGCTGCGCCACCGGGGCATTCCCACGCACTGGCCGGCCGGCCTGACTGCAAAAGTGGTCTCAGCGCTTACCGATAAAGTGCAAGCAGCTACAGAAACAGGAATCGATATGGTCATCACCACCGCACCTTTGCCCCCCTATGACGCGTGCGCGGCGTTGCGCCCGCCGACGAAGTAGCGCGCCCGCGCCTACCTGACCTGCTGGGCCCGCACCAGGGCGGCAAACACCTCGGCCGGAACGGGGCGGCTGCAGTAATACCCCTGGAAACTGTCGCAACCGCGCTCACGCAAGAAGGCCAGTTGCTCGGCCGTCTCGACGCCCTCGGCCAGCACCCTGAGGCCCATGCTGTGGCCCATGGCGATGATGGCCGCGCTGATGGCCATGTCGTCCGCGTTTTGCGGAATGTCGCGGATGAACCCCTGGTCGATCTTGAGCACGTCGATGGGAAACCGTTTGAGCTGCGCCAGCGATGAATAGCCGGTGCCGAAATCGTCCACCGCCAGCCGCAGGCCCAGGTCGCGCAGGCGCCGCATGGTCAGCAGCGCCTGGTCTTCGCGCTCGGCCAGCGCGCTCTCGGTGATTTCCAGCTCCAGCTGGGCGGCCGGAAATCCGGTTTTCCGCAACGCCGACGCCGTGCAGTCCGCCAGATCGGTCAACTGAAACTGGCGCGGCGACACGTTCACCGCCAGCGTCAGTGCGGGCAGCCCCTCATCGCGCCAGCGCTGCCCCTGCCGGCAAGCCTCGCCGATGATCCACTCCCCCAGGGGGCCAATGATGCCCGACACTTCGGCCACGGGGATGAAGCGGCCGGGCGCAATCATTCCCTCCTCGGGATCGTTCCAGCGCACCAGCGCCTCCGCGCCCTCGATGCGTCCCGTGGCAATGTCGATCTGCGGCTGGTAATGCAGCACCATGTGTCCGTGCGCCAGCGCCTGGCGCAGGCGCGACTCCAGCGCCAGCCGGTCGCGCGCGGACTGGGTCATTGCTTCGGTGTAGAAACACCAGGCCCCACGCCCCAGCGCCTTGGCTCCGTACACCGCGGCATGGGCCCCCTGCAGCAGGGTCTGGGCCGTGGCGGCATGTTCGGGAAACATGCAGATGCCCACGCTCGCACCGGCCACCACTTCGAACCCATCGGGCGAGCGCCAAGGCTCCGCCACCGTGGCGATCAGTTGCCGTGCCACCGCCGCCGCGCCATCGGCATGGCGCAGGTGGCGCACCACCACGGCCAGTTCGTCCCCCGCCATGCGACCCAGCAGGTCGCCCGGCCGCATGGCTGCCTGCACGCGGCGCGCGATGTCCTTGAGCACCTGGTCGCCAATGGCATGGCCATAGCTGTCGTTGACATCCTTGAACCGGTCCAGGTTCAGGTGCAGCACGGCCATGTGCTCGCCGCTGCCGCGGGCCTGCACCACCGCGTCTTCCAGCTGTCCGCAGAACCACAAGCGGTTGGACAGGCCGGTGAGTGCATCGTTGTGCGCCAGAAACTCCATGCGCTGGTGCTGCGCCTTCTCATCGGAGATGTCGGTGAACATGCACACATAGTGCGTTGCCGTGCCAGCGGCATCGCGCACCACACTCATGGAGATGTGCTCTGGAAACACCTCGCCGTTCTTGCGCCGGTTCCAGATTTCACCCTGCCAGCGCCCGGTGCGCTTCATCGACTCCCACATCGCCTCGTAAAACGCCCGGTCATGCCGACCCGACTTGAAGATGCGCGGCGTCTTGCCCAACAGCTCGTCTTCCGCGTAGCCCAGGAGCCGCGTGACCGAAGCGTTCACCGACAGGATGCGGTTGTGCGTGTCCGTCACGATCACGCCTTCGCTCATGTGGTCCATCACGGTGGATGCCAGCCGCTGGCGCTCATCGACCTGGCGCTCGCGGGTCAGATCGGTCAGGATGCCCGAGAAACGATCAGGCTGCCCCGCCTCGTTCAGGTGGCGCACCCCCCGCGCCATGAACCAGCGATAGCTGCCGTCAAAGCACCGCAACCTCGCCTTCTCGACAAATGGCTCGCCCGAGGCCAGGGCGTAACGCACAGCCAGGCGTATGCGCTCGCGGTCGTCGGGATGCAGCCGCTCGCGCGGGCGGAAATCCCGCGCAAAATCATCGCCTGTGTAGTGCAGCATGCGCGCCACGCTGGGCGAAAAGACGGTGCGCGACCGCACCAGATCGCGGTCCCACATACCGCCCCCGCTGCCCTCGACCGCCAGGCGAAGGCGTGTCTCGCTGCGCTCAAGGGCGGTGCGCGCGGCCTGGATCTCGCCCATTTCTTGCAACACGCAGTCCAGGTGGGCCGGTTCGTCGCCCTCCTCGGGCACGTAGGTCACGGTGTTGAGCATATGCACCACATGCCCGTCAGACGGCCGGGTGTAGTGCCGCGGCCCCAGGTAGTGGTCAATCTCGCCCGCCAGCAGGCGTGCCAGCTGCTGCGTGGCCTGTTCCGGGTCGTCGGCCTGAACGATCTTGCGGATATTCTGGGCCTGCAATTCGGCCAGCTCCATGCCCAGCATTCGGCACAGGCAGCCATTGGCCCACAGAATGTGCCCATCCAGTGCCACGCGCGCCATGCCCACCGGCGCGTGGTGCACTATCTGCGCCAGCTCGCGCGCCGCCGCCGAGCGTTGCCGCTCCACCTTGCGCATGCGCGCCAGCAGCCAGCCGGCCAGGGCACTGGTGAAGAGCACATACGCCCAGCCCTTCCAGGTCTGAAAATGCGCAATCTGCTCGGGCGTGCCAGCCCATTGGGCCAACAGCGCATCGCCCGCGAACACCCATGCAAGGCCAAAGGCGAGGTACAGCGCCACTCCCCACCAGGGGGTGAGTTTCGCGACGAAACACGGGATGTACATGAAGTTCCTTATTCCGACACCTGCGGGCCTTGCTGCGACAATCGCACAGCTATGACCCACGCTTACATCCTTACTCTCTCGTGCCCCGACCGCCTGGGGCTGGTGCACGCCGTCTCTGGTTTCCTGCTGGAGCATGGCGGCAACATCGAAGAAGCCGCCCAATACAACGACAACGCCACGGGCCTGTTTTTCATGCGGGTGCAGTTTGCCTGCGACCAGCACGACCACGCCACCCTGAAGACCCGCCTGGCCACCTTTGCAGAGCCCCACCAGATGCGCTGGAGCCTGCATGCCACGGCCCAGCCCGTCAGAACCGTGCTCATGGTCAGCAAGGAAGGCCATTGCCTGAACGATCTGCTGTTTCGCTGGAAGAGCGGCCTGCTGCCCATCGACATCCGCGCCATCATCAGCAACCACCGCGACTTCTACCAACTGGCAGCCAGCTACAACGTGCCGTTCCACCACATTCCCCTCACCGGCACCACCAAGGCGCAGGCCGAGGCCAAACAGTACGAGATTATCGAGGCCGAAGGGGCCGAACTGGTGGTGCTGGCTCGTTACATGCAGATACTTTCACTTGATCTGTGTCAAAAACTAGCCGGACGGGCCATCAATATCCACCACAGCTTCTTGCCAAGCTTCAAAGGTGCCAAGCCGTATTACCAGGCACATGACCGTGGCGTGAAGCTCATCGGCGCCACTGCCCACTACGTCACCGCCGACCTCGACGAAGGCCCGATCATCGAGCAGGATGTGGCCCGCGCCGACCACACCGACACCGTGGAAGACCTCACCGCCCGCGGCCGCGACACCGAAAGCCAGGTGCTGGCCCGCGCCGTGAAGTGGCACAGCGAGCACCGCGTGCTGCTCAACGGCCACAAGACCGTGATCTTCCGCTAGAGATATGGAACACCCCCCTGAGTCGCTTCGCGCCTTCCCCCCGCTCTCGCGGCGCTGCGCGCCGCAGGCAGGGGGACGCCGCCAGTGCACGCCAGTGAAACGCCGCCTACGCGGCATGGCGGCCCTTGCGCGGCGGCCTTCGCTTGAGCCGGGCCTGTCTCAGGCGCCACGGGCAGCACACATTCCAGGGGTTTGCTAAATGGCCACGGCAACACCGTCCTCTTTCCTCAGCAGCGCGGCGCGGCGCATTCCGCCCATCCAGTGCCTGCTGACGTTTGAAGCCCTGGCCCGCCTGCGCAGCGTGACGCAGACGGCCGAAGAGCTGTGTGTCACGCCCAGCGCCGTGAGCCACCGGGTCAAGCAGCTGGAGCAGATCCTGGGCGTGCGGCTGTTCGGCCGCGCCGATTTTTCGCTGACCACCGAAGGCAGCGCCTACCTGGCCCATGTCCGCGAAGGGCTGGGCGCGCTGCAGCGCTTTCCGGGCCAGGTAGCGGCGCCGGGGCGGCGGCGGCTCAAGCTGGCCGTCACGCCCACGTTTGCGCGCACCATCCTCATCCCGCGCCTGCGCCAGTTCACCGAGGCCTACCCCGAGATCGACCTGGCCTTGCAGGTGTCCATTCCGCTGCTGGACGTGGTGGCCGAAGACGCCGACCTGATGGTGCGCTTTGGCGCGGGCCACTATGCCGACGTGGAGCATGTCGAGATTGCCCGCGACGTGGTCACACCCCTGGCCTCGCCCGCCTTCGTGCGCGAGCACGGCCCCTTTGACCGTCCCGAAGACCTGGAAGGCGTGCCCCTGTTGCGCAGCCCGCTGGAACCCTGGCGCACCTGGTTTGCCGCCACCGGCCTCGATTGGGCCGAGCCCAGCGAGGGCTCGCAGTTCAACGACATCGGCCTTATGTGCGACGGCGCCGCAGCCGGCATGGGCGTGGCGCTGGTTCGCCTCAAGCTGGGCGCGCCCTGGCTCGAAAACGGCACGCTGGTGCGCCTGTTTGCCACCGACACCGCCAGCCCGCACGCGCACTACCTGTGCTGGCGCACCGGCACCATGGACCGCTGGGAATGCGCCGCGTTTGCCGAGTGGCTGCGCAAGACCATGGCGTAGTAGAGGCATCCCCCTGAGTAGAGGCATCCCCCTGAGTCGCCTTTGGCGCCTTCCCCCTTCTCTCGGCTGCGCCGGGAAGGGGGACGCAGCCCTCGCTGCGGGGCGGCCCTTGCTCGGCTGCCCTCGCCCGAGCCGCGCCCTCCTCCACCAAGTTCAGGCAAAAATCAGCCCCAGCGCTTGTCCATCAAGCGCTAGAAGCTATCAATTAGTGAGCATTTCGGTATTTTTCACAAACACCTGCAGAAAACCTCACACCCCGCCCGTCCCCATCCCCTACAGTGGCGACCATGAACACCGACAGCATGTCCGTTGCCGCCCCTTCGCCCGCCGAGCGCTCTGCGCGCCAGGCTGAAGTCGTGCAGGCCCTCACCCGCGTGGTGCCCCAGCATTCCCTGCTCTGGCACAGCGAAGACACCACGCCCTACGAATGCGATGGCCTCACCGCATACCGGCAGCGCCCGCTGGTGGTGTGCCTGCCCGAAACCGAGACGCAAGTGCAGGCCGTGCTCAAGGTGTGCCACCAGCTCCAGGTGCCCGTGGTGGCGCGCGGTGCGGGCACGGGCCTGTCGGGCGGCGCCATGCCGCACGCCATGGGCGTGACGATGTCGCTGGCCCGCTTCAACCGCATCCTCGACCTGAACCCCGAAAGCCGCACGGCCGTGGTGCAGTGCGGCGTGCGCAACCTGGCCATCAGCGATGCGGCGGCGCCCTATGGCCTGTATTACGCGCCCGACCCCAGCAGCCAGATCGCCTGCACCATCGGCGGCAACGTGGCTGAAAACTCGGGCGGCGTGCACTGCCTCAAATACGGCCTCACGGTGCACAACGTGCTCAAGGTCAAGGGCTTCACGGTGGAAGGCGAGCCCGTCGAATTTGGCAGCGCGGCGCTCGACGCACCCGGCTACGACCTGCTGGCCGCAGTGATCGGCAGCGAGGGCATGCTGGCCGTCACCACCGAGGTCACCGTGCGCCTCATCCCCAAGCCCATGCTGGCGCGCTGCATCATGGCCAGCTTTGACGACGTGCGCAAAGCGGGCGATGCCGTGGCCTCCGTCATTGCCGCCGGCATCATTCCCGCCGGGCTGGAGATGATGGACAAGCCCATGACGGCCGCCGTGGAAGACTTTGTGCACGCAGGCTACGACCTGACGGCCGAAGCCATCTTGCTGTGCGAAAGCGACGGCACCCCCGAAGAGGTGGAGGAAGAAATCGGCCGCATGAGCGAGGTGCTGCGCGCTGCGGGCGCCACCGCCATCTCGGTCAGCCGCGACGAGGCAGAGCGCCTGCGTTTCTGGAGCGGGCGCAAGAACGCCTTTCCCGCCAGCGGCCGCATCAGCCCCGACTACATGTGCATGGACTCGACCATCCCGCGCAAGCGCCTGGCCGACATCCTGCTGGCCATTCAGGAGATGGAGAAAAAATACCAGCTGCGCTGCGCCAACGTGTTCCACGCGGGCGACGGCAACCTGCACCCGCTGATTTTGTTTGATGCAAACGACGCCGACCAACTGCGCCGCTGCGAGCTGTTTGGCGCCGACATCCTGGAAACCAGTGTGGCCATGGGAGGCACGGTGACGGGCGAGCACGGCGTGGGGGTGGAAAAGCTCAACAGCATGTGCGTGCAGTTCAGCGCCGAAGAAAACGCGCAGATGTTTGGCCTGAAATACGCTTTCGACCCGGCTGGCCTGCTCAACCCCGGCAAGGTGATCCCCACGCTGAACCGGTGTGCGGAGTACGGGAAGATGCTGGTGCGGGGCGGGCAGATCAAGCACCCGGAGTTGCCGCGGTTTTGAGGGCGGTGCGGGCTGACAATTTGAGCCTATTTGGCTGCTGGCGCTTATACACAAAGCGCTAGTAGTTATTGTTTTTATAGCTTGTAGTGTGCCTTTGCCGAGTGCGGGGGCCGGGTCTCGCCCCGGCGGGCGACTCACTTTCTTTTGCCTCGCCAAAAGAAAGTAAGCCAAGAAAAAGCGACCCTACAGGCTGCGTCCCTTCGCTTCGCTGCGGGCAACCTGCGGTGCTCAGTTTTGTCGGGGTCTCGCTAAACTCGCGCCGCTTCGCGTCACTCAAACAGACGCGAGCCCTCATCCGCCAAAACCTGCGCTCCTCGGCGCATCCTGAAGGAACCCGCAAGCGGACACCCACTCGGGCCATTGCTGCGCTCGGCCCACACCGCCCGGGCGCAAGCGCCACGCGCTGCGCAGACTGGGCCGAGCGCAGCAATGGCCCGTGTGGCTGTTTGGCTGTCGGGCTGTTCGGCTGCCCACCCCCTTCTGGCTGCGCCTGCGGCGGGGCGTTTGCGGGGTGGCATGGGCGCCTTCGCGCGCATGCTTCGTGATCTGACTCGCCGTGGTTGTCCGAGCGCAGCGCGCCAGCGCAAAGCGAGTTCCACGGCGCACCCCGCAAACGCCCCGACGCAGGTTTGCCCCGCAGGGGTCGCAGACTGCAGGGTCGCCTTTCTTTTGGGTACTTTTCTTTGGCGAAGCAAAGAACAAGTACCTCGCCCGCCGGGGCGAGACCCGGCCCCCGCCCTTAAGAGCACAGCAAAAACTATAAAAACATAGCTAAAACCGCAGACCCATCAAGCGCAAAGCACGAAATCAGCCCTCAACCTGCCCCTCCCGAAACCCCCGCGCCAATCCAAAATGCCCGCAGCCAATGAAAGGCACCGGCGGCCGCAACGCCGACAGCGGCGAGGGATGGTTGGCACACAACACCAGGTGCCCCCGGTCCGCAGGAATGACGGCACGCTTGCTTTGCGCATGCGCGCCCCAGAGCATGAACACCACCGGTCGGTGCCCTTCGGCCACATGGCGGATGACGGCGTCGGTCAGCACCTCCCAGCCCTTGCCCGCGTGGCTGGCGGGCTGGCCTTCTTCCACCGTGAGGGTCGTGTTGAGCAGCAGCACGCCGCTCGTCGCCCACTTGGCCAAACTGCCGCCGGGCAGCGGAAACGCGGGCGGCGGCGTGCCCAGGTCGCGCTGCAGTTCCTTGAAGATGTTGCGCAGCGACGGAGGCAGCGCCACGCCGGGTGCCACCGAGAACGCCAGCCCCTCGGCCTGGCCCCGGCCGTGGTACGGGTCCTGCCCCAGGATGACCACTCGCACCTCATCGGGCGGCGTGAGTTCCAGCGCGCGCAGCGGGCGCGGCGGAAAAATGACGGCCCCGGCCTCGAGCCGCGCCTGCAGGAAAGCCCGCAGCTTGCCGCCCACCGCTCCCTCAAAAAATGCCTGCACCAGCGGCTGCCAGCCCGGCGCCACGGGCCAGTCGGCGGGGTCAGCGCTTAGCAGTTGCGTCGGCGCCAGTGCGGCGTCGTTCAGTACAGAAAATTGAGTCAAATCGGCCTCCAGCGCTTATTAAGCAAGCGCGAGCAGCTATAACTTTTGCAGTCAATGGCGCCCCCGTTCTGCAACACCCGCGATCCCTGGCACTGACGCAGCCCAGGCCAGCGGCCACCGTGCAAGGGCCGCCCCGCCGCACGGGTGGCGTCCCCATGCCCGCAGCGATGCGAGAGCGGGGGGAAGGCGACTCTGGGGAAGTTAATTTCAAGCAAACAGCTTGGCCAGCTCCAGCCCCGGCTCGGGGGCGCGCATGAAGGCCTCGCCCACCAGGAAGGCGTGCACACCGGCGTCGCGCATGGTTTTGACGTCGGCAGGCTTCAGGATGCCGGACTCGGTGACCAGCAGGCGATTCTTGGGAACGTCGGCGAGCATGCCCAGCGTGGTGTCCAGCGTGACCTCGAAGGTTCGCAGGTTGCGGTTGTTGATGCCGATCAGCGGCGTCTTGAGCTTGAGCGCCCGCTCCAGCTCGGCGCGGTCGTGCACCTCCACCAGCACGGCCATGTCCAGCCCGCGCGCGATGGCCTCGAAGTCTGCCATCTGGGCATCATCCAGGCAGGCGGCGATCAGCAAAATGGCGTCGGCACCCATGGCGCGGGCCTCGTACACCTGGTACGGGTCCACGAGGAAGTCCTTGCGCAGCACAGGAAGCTGACAGCTGGCGCGGGCCTGTTTGAGGTAGTCCACGCTGCCCTGAAAAAACTGCTTGTCGGTCAGCACCGAGAGGCAGGCCGCGCTCACCTTGCCGTCGCCGTCGGCGTAGCTTTGGGCAATGTCGGCGGGAATGAAGTCGGCGCGGATCACGCCCTTGCTCGGGCTGGCCTTCTTGATCTCGGCAATCACCGCCGCCTGGCCCTTGGCGATTTTTGCGCGCAACGCGCCTTCAAAGTCGCGCGTGAGCACGCGGCTCTCGGCGTCGGCGCGCATGGCGGCCAGGGGCAGGCGCTTTTGGGCGGCGGCGACTTCTTCGTGCTTGACGGCGACGATTTGGTTCAGGATGTCAGACATGGTTTAAGAGGGAAATGGTGGAATGGTCAACGGGCATGGGGCACGTCTGAACCCGCGAGCAGTGGTGCGCCCGAGCGGCGGATCCGCAGGCGCTCTGCCAGCGTGTTCACGCAGCGGTCAAGAATGCGCAGGTTGCGCTGAAACGGCCGGGAAGTCAGATGCACCAAGGTCAATGCGGCCACAGGTCCACGGCGAACATGCCGCAGTTCCAGCAAGAAGGTCGCACCAGTTTCTCTGGTGGCGGCCGGATAGCAACCCAGACTGTATTGGGCAGGGTCAATTTGAATGCGCTCGCGTTGGGCAAGACCTACCGGTGTCAGGCTGCCCTGCTGAAAATCAACGATCCACCCCCGGCGAACCTGCTTGCTTCGCCATTGCAGATGCATCGCCAGCACGACCAAACCCGTGCAAAGGAGCGCAACAACCCAGAATGCGGGGCCTTCCTTCAGACCGGTCATCCACAACACGGATGCGCTGCAAAACAGACCCGACAGCGCAGTCGTTAGGATGATTTCGCGTCTGGAAGCAGCCGACTCCAGGTTTTCGGGCAGCCATACCCTTGGCTGCATGGCCAGCATCCCGGCCCACACCGGCAGGGATGTGGGCCTGATCGGAAGGCGGAGTGGTAGCGGTGTCAAGGCGCATCCTTTGGCGGCACCGACTGATCGGCATCCACTGCCGGAGGCTCCGGCGTCTTGAGCACCCGCACAAAAACCCGGTGCATGACGAACCCGGCCACGACGAAAAGCGCCGAGACGCCCAATGCGATCCAGGTACCAGGGTCCTGCCACATGGTGCGCGTCCGGGATCAGGCCGTCGGCGCGGGGGTGCGCGCGACGATGCGCTTCAGAACATCGTTCATGGTGTCTGGTGGTCTTGCGGCCGTGGGGTGGCAGCCGAGGCGCCTGGCGCGGCGGGCTTTGACGATGACGGCTGTGGGGCGCTGGTCTCAGCCGGGGGGCGGCGCAGCGTGCGGTGCAGGGCCAGCGCAAACAGCACAAACCCGACCACCATCACGGCCGTGATACCCAGCCAGACCCAGGTGCCGGGGTAGTTCCAGATAGATGTTTCCATTACAAGACTCCCAGTGAATGGGTGAGCGTTACCAATTGATCGAGTTTGGCGAGTGCCGCGCCCGAGGTCAGGGCTGCGCGGGCGCGGGCCAGGCCGTCGGGGATGGAGCTGGCCACGCCAGCGGCATACAGCGCGGCACCGGCGTTGAGGCAGACGATGTCACTGGCCGCGCCAGGCTTGCCATGGAGCACGTCGAGCATCATGGTGCGCGACTGCTCGGGGGTTTCCACGCGCAGCTGGCGGGTGCTGCTCATGGCCAGGCCGAAGTCTTCGGGGTGCACTTCGTATTCTCGGATGGCGCCGTCCTTGAGTTCACCCACCAGGGTAGAGGCACCCAGGCTGATCTCGTCCAGGCCGTCGCGTCCATAGATCACCAGCGCGTGCTGCGCGCCCAGGCGCTGCAGGGCACGCACCTGGATACCCACCAGGTCTTCATGGAACACGCCCATGAGGATGTTGGGGGCGCCCGCGGGGTTGGTCAGCGGACCCAGGATGTTGAAGATGGTGCGCACGCCCAGCTCTTTGCGCACGGGCGCCACGTTCTTCATGGCCGGGTGGTGGTTGGGCGCGAACATGAAGCCGATGCCCACCTCGGCAATGCACTGGGCAATGGCTTCGGGCGACAGGTTGATGTGCACGCCCAGGGCTTCCATGGCGTCGGCGCTGCCGCTCTTGCTGCTCACGCTACGCCCACCATGCTTGCTGACCTTGCCGCCCGCCGCCGCGATGACAAAGGTGGCGCAGGTGGAGATGTTGAAGGTGTTGGCGCCGTCGCCGCCCGTGCCCACGATATCAACCATGTGCGTGGTGTCTGGCACATGCACCTGGGTGGAAAACTCGCGCATCACCTGCGCGGCGGCGGTGATCTCGCCAATGGTTTCCTTTTTCACGCGCAGGCCGGTCACGATGGCGGCCGTCATGACGGGCGAGAGCTCGCCGCGCATGATCAGGCGCATCAGGTGCAGCATCTCGTCGTGGAAAATTTCGCGGTGTTCGATGGTGCGCTGCAGCGCTTCCTGGGGGGTGATGGGCATGGTGTTCTTTCCGGTGTGCGTTTCAATGAAAT
Source organism: Acidovorax sp. BoFeN1 (assembly GCF_003345135.1). Classification (NCBI taxonomy): domain Bacteria; kingdom Pseudomonadati; phylum Pseudomonadota; class Betaproteobacteria; order Burkholderiales; family Comamonadaceae; genus Acidovorax; species Acidovorax sp. BoFeN1. The sequence continues at coordinate 22,431 of NZ_QOZT01000016.1, read as the reverse complement.
TGGCCGAAAGTCCAATACAGGCAAGCGGCAACAGCTATCTAAAAAATAGCAATCAAACTGCCTGCTCCAGAAAATTGCGCAGCATGGCGTGGCCGTGCTCGGTGAGGATGCTCTCGGGGTGGAACTGCACGCCTTCAATCGGCAGCGTCTTGTGGCGCACGCCCATGATCTCGCCGTCCTCCGTCCAGGCGGTGATTTCCAGCACCTCGGGGCAGGTGGCACGCTCGATGGCGAGCGAGTGGTAGCGGTTCACCGTGAACTGCGCGGGCAGCCCGGCAAACACGCCTTTTTGCGTGGTGGTGATGACGCTGGTCTTGCCGTGCATGAGCTCTTGGGCCCGCACGATGCTGCCGCCAAACGCCGCGCCAATGGCCTGGTGGCCCAGGCACACGCCCAAAATGGGCAGCTTGCCGGCAAAGTGCTGGATGGCAGCCACCGAGATGCCGGCCTCTGCGGGCGAGCAGGGGCCGGGCGAGATCACGAGGCGATCGAGCTGGCCGGCGTTCAGGCGCGCTTCGATCTCGGCCACGGTGATTTCGTCGTTGCGGAACACCTCCACCTGCGCGCCGAGTTCGCCGAAATACTGGACGATGTTGTAGGTGAAGCTGTCGTAGTTGTCGACCATCAAAAGTTTCATGGCCTCACCCCTCCTGCGTGGCGGTTGGGCGCAGGCGCGCGAACTCGCGGTGTTCATGGGCGATGTAGGCCTCCATCATGCTGCGGTAGATGGCCTCCATCACGTCGGGCTCGCCGCCCTCGATCTGGGTGCGGGCGCGCACGCGGTCCACGATGGCCTGGATGCGTTCTTCGTCACGCACCTGCGACGCATCCTGCTTGATGCGCGCGGCCTGGGTCATGTAGCCGCCGCGCGTTACCAGCAAAGGCACCAGCACGTCGTCCAGCGCATCGATGTGGCGGCGCACATCGTCCATGGTGGTGCAATGCTGCACGTTGTTGATGGCCTGGGTCATTCCAGCCCCTCCTCGACAAGTTCGGCGGCGCGCATCAGGGCGCGCGCCTTGTGTTCGGTTTCCTTCCACTCCAGCTCGGGCACCGAGTCGGCCACCACACCCGCGGCGGCCTGCACATACAGCGTGCCGTCCTTGATGATGCCGGTGCGGATCGCAATGGCCACGTCCATGTCGCCCGCGTAGCTCAGGTAACCGCAGGCACCGCCGTACACCCCGCGCTTGACGGGTTCGAGCTGATCGATCAGCTCCATGGCATGCACCTTGGGCGCGCCCGTGAGGGTGCCTGCGGGGAAGGTGGCCTTGAGCACATCCATGCTGGTCATGCCCTCGTTCAGCAGGCCTTCGACGTTGCTCACGATGTGCATCACGTGGCTGTAGCGCTCGACCACAAAGGCTTCGGTCACCTTGACGGTGCCCGTCTGGGCGATGCGCCCGATGTCGTTGCGCGCCAGATCGATCAGCATCACATGCTCGGCACGCTCTTTCGGGTCGTTGATGAGTTCCACCTCGGCGGCCTTGTCCTTCTCGGGCGTGGCACCGCGCGGGCGTGTGCCAGCCAGTGGCCGGATGGTGACTTTGGTGCCTGCATCGGTGTGCTCCTGGCGCACCAGGATCTCGGGGCTGGCGCCCACCACATGGAAATCTCCAAAGTTGTAGAAATACATGTACGGCGAGGGATTCAGCGAGCGCAGCGCGCGGTACAGGCTCAGGGGGCTTTCCGTGTAGCGCTTGTGGATGCGCTGGCCCACCTGCACCTGCATGAAATCACCGGCGGCAATCAGCTCCTTGGCCCGGTCCACGGCCGCAAGATAGTCGGCCTTGGCAAAGCTGCGCTGTGCGGGGTGGTTTTCGGTGGCTTTGACCACCGGGGCACTCACCGAGTATTTAAGCTGGTCCTTGAGATCGCGCAGCCGCTTTTTGGCCTTCCCATAGGCTTCGGGCTGGGCCGGATCGGCATAGACGATCAGGTAAAGCTTGCCCGAGAGGTTGTCGATAACAGCCAGCTCTTCGCACTGCAGCAAAAGGATGTCGGGGGTTTCCAGCGCATCGGGCGGGCAGGTGGTTTCGAGCTTTTTTTCGATGTAGCGCACCGTGTCATAGCCAAAGTAACCCGCCAGGCCACCACAAAAGCGCGGCAGGCCCGGGCGCAGGGCCACCTTGAAGCGCTTTTGGTAGCTCTCAATGAAATCGAGCGGGTTGCCGCGCGCGGTTTCCACCACCTGGCCGTCGGTCACCACCTCGGTTTTGGCGTCTGCACCAAAACCGCTGGCGCGCAACAAGGTTCGGGCGGGCAGACCAATAAAGCTGTAATGGCCAAACCGCTCGCCGCCCACCACCGATTCCAGCAAGAAACTGTGCTTGCCGCCGTCTTTGCTGTGCGCAAGCTTCAGGTAAAGCGAGAGCGGGGTTTCAAGGTCCGCAAAGGCTTCCGCCATGAGCGGGATGCGGTTGTAGCCTTCACCGGCCAGGCTTTTGAATTCAAGTTCCGTGATCACGGGGAGAGCTCCCAGCTGAGGCAGCGCGTTGTACAAAGCGCCGCTGTTCATTCGACAGGCCCCGGCGGGGCCACGGGTGCACGCTGGGAAAGAGGCCCAGGTGCCATCAGGCGTTCAAAAAGACAGGCTTACGCCAGGGCCAGGCTCCCCGGTCGCTGCAACCTGTAATGAACACGTGGTGTATGAACATGGGCAAAGTGTAGCAAATGCGCGCCTCCAGGCCGACGAAAACGCGCACAGCCCTTGCCAGGCCTGTCCCTGGGAAAACCCCGATGCACGCCAGCGCCCACCAGCGCACAATTTGTTGCATTAAATGAACGGTCGTGCTTTTTCAGGATTTCTATGCGCAAAACAATGCATGCCCTTTTACTCGCAGCCGGCCTGTGCTGGGGTGCTGCAGCCACAGCTGCCGTCGCCGTTGAGCTGGCTGGCGTCAAGGTGGAGGATTCCGTCACCGTCAGCGGCACCAAGCTGCAACTCAACGGGGCTGGCATCCGTTACAAAGGCCCGTTCAAGGTGTATGTGGGCGACCTCTACACGACGCGCCGGGTGTCTTCGCTGGACGATCTGATTGCCGCACCCGGTCCCAAGCGGCTGTCCATGACGTTTTTGCGTGACATCAACTCCGCAGAGTTCGGCAAGTTGCTGACGCGCGGAATGGAAGACAACGTGAGCAAGCAGGAACTCTCCAAGATCATTCCCGGCATGATCAAAATGGGAGACATCTTTGCGGCCAACAAGTCGTTTGCGCCCGGCGATGTCTGCTCACTCGAATGGGACCCCGCCAAAGGACTGAGCGTCTACGCCAAGGGCAAGTTGCAGGCCGAGCCTTTCAAGGACCCTGCCTTTTATCGCGCCCTGATGTCCATCTGGTTTGGCAACACGCCGGCCGACTGGAAGCTCAAGGACGAGCTGCTGGGCGTCAAGCCGCAACCACAGTGACGCGCTTGTTGCGCCCTGGACTGAGCCTGCCCCCAAGGCAGGTTTTTTTACGCTTGGCCGCCCCGTTCGCCTGTCCGAAAGGCTTAAAGGATTGCACTAACAACCCGGCGACGCGCCCCGCACCACCCAGCTCCTGAAGCATTTTTAGCCGCAACACCAACGCCTGGGCAGGCTTGGTGGACCGCCCCCACCGCAGCCCCCTATCGCTTATCAAGGCCACCATGAAACTCAGCAACCTTCCCGTCGGCCTGCGTCTGGGCCTTTCTTTCGGCGCCATTCTGGTCATCACGGCGCTCATTGCGGCCATGGGCATGTGGCGCATTTCCAGCCTGCAGATGGCCAGCGAGAGGGTGGCCACCCAAGAGATTGAACAGCAGACGCTGGTGGAAGACTGGGCATCCGACATCCGGCTGAACTGGGTGCGCACCGAAGCGTTCCTCAAGGCCATCGATCGCGACTACATGGAAAAGCTGACGGCCGACACCCAGACCACGGCCACCAGCATGGAGAGCAAGGTCAAACGCATTGAGGGCCTGGTGCAGGATGACCAGGCGCGCGCCCTGCTGACAGCCATTGCCGCGGCGCGTGCCGCCTACAGCGACAAACTGAACGAGATCCGTGAACTGCACCGCGGCGGCGAGCCCAATGTGCCCGCCATGGTGGACACAGACCTGCGTCCCCTGGCCGACAGATACCTCGGGGCACTGGACGATCTGCGCAAAACCATGGCCACGCAGCTGGCCGACAGCCAGCGCGACACCAGCACCCTGGCCCGAGGCAGCCAGATGCTGCTGGGGGTGGGCACCCTGGTCGCGGTAGCGCTGGGCGCCTTGCTCGCCTGGACGGTGACACGATCCATCGTGCGTCCCGTGCAACTGGGCAGACAAGCTGCTGAGCGCATTGCCAACGGCGACCTCACCTGCCCCATTGCCTGCGACAGCCGCGACGAAACCGGCCAGTTGCTGCAGGCGCTGGCCACCATGCAATCACGCCTGGCGGCCATTGTGGGCAATGTGCGCAACAGCGCCGAGGGGGTTGCAACCGCCAGCGTGGAAATCGCCACAGGCAACAACGACCTCTCTGCCCGCACCGAGCAGCAGGCCAGCGCCCTGGAAGAAACCGCAGCCTCCATGGAAGAACTGGGTTCTACCGTGCGCCAGAACGCCGACAACGCGCGCCAGGCCAATCAGCTGGCCATGAGCGCGTCAACGGTGGCCGTGCAGGGTGGCGACGTGGTGGCTGAAGTGGTGGACACCATGAAGGGCATCAACGACAGCAGCAAGAAGATCGCCGACATCATTGGCGTGATCGATTCCATTGCGTTCCAGACCAACATCCTGGCGCTGAACGCAGCGGTGGAGGCCGCCCGCGCAGGCGAGCAGGGCCGAGGTTTTGCCGTGGTGGCCGGCGAAGTGCGCAGCTTGGCGGGCCGCAGTGCCGAGGCCGCCCGGGAAATCAAGAGCCTCATCGGCGCGAGCGTGGAACGGGTGGAACAAGGCACCCGGCTGGTGGACAAGGCCGGCACCACCATGACCGAAGTGGTCGCGTCCATCCGCCGCGTGACCGACATCATGGGAGAGATCAGCGCCGCCAGCAGCGAGCAAAGCTCGGGCGTCTCGCAGGTGGGCGAGGCCATCACCCAGATGGACCAGGCGACCCAACAAAACGCGGCCCTGGTGGAGCAAAGCGCCGCAGCCGCAGACGGTCTCAGGCTCCAGGCCGGGCAACTGGTCGACGCCGTTGCAGTGTTCAAGCTGGCCTCTGGCCTGCACACGCCCCTGGCGGCACCGGCGCAGCGCCGCCAGGCCGCTACGGCGGCAGCCCCCGCAGGGCACATTGGCTACAGCGGGCAAGCCGTCATCGGGGCAGGCGCCTGACGGGCACCCCGGCTCACGCCAGCAGCAACTCCAGCGAAGCCACGTACCCGTCTGCATCCACCGCCTGCGCCGGCAGGCCGTGGTTGTAGCCGTAGGTGACCAGCACCACAGGGCAGCCAGCAGCGCGAGCGGCCTGCGCATCGTTGGACGAGTCACCCACCATCAGCGTGCGGGCAGGCGCGGTTTGCAGGGCCTCGCAGGTTTTCAGCAACGGCAACGGGTCGGGCTTTTTTTTGTCAAAGCTGTCACCCCCGAAAACCTGCTCGAAATAGCCCTCCAGCCCCTTGGCGCGTAGCAACGGCAAAGCAAACGAAGTGGGCTTGTTGGTCAGGCATGCCAGACGCAGGCCAGCATGGCGCAGGGCCTGCAGGCCTGCCTCCACGCCGGGATAGACGCGCGCGTAGTGTCCATTGATGGCCAGATAGTGCCCCTGGTAGCTGGGCCAGGCATGGGCGTAGAGCGCTTCAATTTCAATAGCTGTAGGCGCTTTACCCATATGCTCTAACACGTGATTGAGCACTGAACGCAGCAAATGTTCAGAGCCCTTGCCCACCATGCGTTCGATGTGCTGCGCCGCAATGGGTGGCAGTTCCAGATCGCCCAGCATCCGGTTGAGGGCTTCGGCAAAGTCGCCCAAGGTGTCCACCATCGTGCCATCCAGGTCGATGATGGCGGCGTCGTAGCGGAGGTGGCTCAACTCCATGGCATTCATCACTCGCCCCGCAGCTTCAGCCAGCAAGCGCCCCGCGCATCGCGTCCACCACGCCCTTGTAATCGGGCTTGCCAAAAATCGCGCTGCCCGCCACAAAGGTGTCGGCACCCGCATCGGCCACGCGGCGGATGTTGTCGGCCTTGATGCCGCCATCCACTTCGAGACGGATGTCCTTGCCCGAGGCGTCGATGCGCTTGCGCACGGCTTCGATCTTGCGCAGGGCCGAGTCAATGAAGCTCTGGCCGCCAAAACCGGGGTTCACGCTCATGATGAGGATGAGGTCGATGTCGTCGATCACCCAGTCCAGCACATCCAGCGGTTCGGCCGGGTTGAACACGAGGCCGGGTTTGACGCCCTTGCTGCGAATGGCCTGGATGCTGCGGTGCACATGGCCCGAGGCGTCGGGGTGAAAGCTGATGTAATCGGCGCCCGCGTCGGCAAACGCGGCAGCCAGGGCGTCCACGGGCTGGATCATCAGGTGCACATCAACGGGCACCGCCACGCCGGCAGCCGTTTTGGCATGCGGCTTGAGGGCCTGGCAGACCATGGGGCCAAAGGTGAGGTTGGGCACGTAATGGTTGTCCATCACGTCGAAGTGAATCCAGTCGGCACCGGCGGCAATGACGCTGCGCACTTCTTCGCCCAAGCGGGCGAAATCGGCTGAGAGGATCGAGGGGGCAATGCGAAAAGGTCGGCTCATTGTCCGATTGTCGCAGTTACCATTCGCCCATGCCCAAGTACCAGTTTGAAGTGGAAGTACAGCCAGAGTACCTGCCGGAGCAGTCCTCCCCGGACTCTGGCGTCTTCAGCTTTGCCTACACCATCACCATCACCAATGCAGGCGAAGCGCCCGCCCAGCTGATCTCGCGCCACTGGATCATCAGTGACGCCCGGGGCCACACCGAAGAGGTCAAAGGCCTGGGCGTGGTGGGCCAGCAGCCTTTGCTCAAACCGGGCCAGTCGTTCCAGTACACCAGCGGTTGCGGTCTGCGCACCGCCAGTGGCACCATGCACGGCACGTTTTACTGCGTGGCAGAAGACGGCGAACCATTCAGCAGCCCGATCCCCTTGTTCGTGCTGGAGGCGACCGCCCCCGGAACCTCGGGTCAGCCCATGAACGGAAGGGTGCTGCATTGAAGCGGCCGGCCCCGGATTTGGCGGAGCTGCTGGCGGCCCTGGACCCGCACGCAGGACTTGGGCAGCGCCATGTATGGCTGATTGACCTGCTCGATTGGGTGCGTGGCGCGCGCGATTCGGTACCGGGTTCCACGTCCCGGGTCCAACTGTTTCTGGAAGCGGTCGAGGCGCGCCCCGATGTGCAGCGGCAGCTGCAAACCTGGTGGGCCACCCTGGTGGAGTCGGTGGACATCACCACGCTGCTGGCTGATTTTGGCTTTGCCAAGGACACGGCACTGCTCAGCGAAGCCGCAGAGCGACTGCGCAACAAGCTGCTGCCGCACAGCCCCGAAACCATTGACGCATCGGAGCTCTTCGTTCTGGCCCTGCCCAGTGCTTTCGATGCAAAGTGGCTCGGCGCACTGGACGAAGCCACGCTGAACCGGCTGGTAGCCCTGCTGACGCCACAAAGCCCTCAGGGCGCATCGCGCTGGCAGCACGCACTGCTGGACGCCATCACCTACTGCGCGGGGCAGATCCTCTCGACCGGCTTTGCGCCGGGGTTGCGCCTGCGCATGAGCGAATCGGCCCGCGAGTCGCAACCCTTTCATGCGCTGATCCGTGATGTGGAAAGCCTGCGCGTGGAAGTGTTGCATGCGCTGCGCACCCCCGACCGGCTGCAGGAGGCAGCCCGGCGACTGCGCGAGCGCCTGGAAGCCTGCCGTGCCGCCGCTGCCACCGTTTACACGCACTTTGAAGACAACGGAATTTCCGTGGACCTGGTGTTTCGGCTGCGCCAGTTGCGTGCGCGCATCCTGCGGGTGCGCGAGTTGCTCGACTGCCTGCTGTCCCCCCAGCCCGCCGTCACGGCGGCCCGCCTTCTGGCGCATCTGGTAGAGGTGGGGCAAGAGCGGCGCAGCCTGCGGGCGCTGCTGGCATCCAACTCGTCACTGCTGGCCGCCAAAGTGGCCGAGCGCAGCGCCGAGACGGGCGAACACTACATCACGCGCACGGTGGTCGAATACCGCTCCATGGTGAAGAAAGCCGCTGGCGGCGGCGCCGTGATGGCCTTCACCACGCTGGCCAAGTTTGCCCTTTACGCAATGGCGCTGTCGGCATTCTGGGGCGGCTTCTGGGCGGGGGCGAACTATGCCTTGAGCTTTGTGCTGGTGCAGTTGCTGCACTTCACCGTAGCCACCAAACAGCCGGCCATGACCGCCCCCGCCATGGCGGCCAAGCTCAAGGAGCTGGCCTCGGGCGAGGCCATTGAGTCGTTTGTCGATGAAGTCACCCACCTGGTGCGCTCACAGGTTGCAGCCGTGCTGGGCAATGTGCTGGTGGTGTACCCCCTGGTTCTGGGCCTGGCGCTGCTGATTGCATGGGCCAAGGGCTCGCCCGCCATCAGCACGAAAGAAGCCGGCCATGTGCTGGAGTCGCTGCATCTCCTGGGGCCGTCGCTGCTGTTCGCAGCATTCACGGGCGTGCTGCTGTTTGCCTCCAGCATCATCGCGGGCTGGACCGAAAACTGGTTTGTGCTGCACCGGCTCGACTCGGCCGTGCGCTACAACCCGCGCATCACGGCCCGGCTGGGCAAGGACCGCGCGGCGCGCTGGGCGCACTTTCTCCGCGAGAACCTGTCCGGCTTTGCCGCCAACATCTCGCTGGGCTTCATGCTCGGCCTGGTCCCGGCGTTTGCGGGGTTTTTCGGACTGGGGCTGGACGTGCGCCATGTCACACTGTCGTCGGGTCAACTGGGCGCGGCCACTGCTGCATTGGGCTGGGACATCGTTCAACAGAGTGCGTTCTGGTGGGCCGTCGCCACCATCCCCCTGCTGGGTGCGCTCAATGTCAGTGTGAGCTTTTACCTGGCTTTCCGCCTGGCACTGCGTGCCCACAACGTGAGCGGCGTGGACCGTTCACGTATCTATGCAGCAATGCGGCACCGCTTATTCAAGGCGCCGCTGAGCTTTTTCGTGCCTGAACGCCGGGCCGCCTGAGTCGGGCACCCCCGGCCTGCGAAAACACGGACGCTCCTGTCCTACAGGAGGTGCGCGTTTCCGCAGGTAAATTCAGGCAACTGCTGGGAAGGTCCGCGGCGTATCCATGCGCCCTGCCAGCCTTCCCTCCCACCGGGCGCTGCCCGTCTGATGGAGAGGACCCATGACATGAACGAAATCCTGAGCTTCTGGGCGCAGTGGCTGCGCCCTTCGGCCGGGTTACCCACCGTGCAATGGTCGCTGTTGCTGGCGGTGGCCGCCATCGCGGGTTATCTGTGCCAGCGCCACACGGGCCTGCCCAAAGTGGTGGGCTACTCCTTGGTGGGCACCGCAGCCGGTCTGGCCGGTTTCAGCGGAGCGGTGTGGCCACTGCAGGGCATCGGGCTCTTTTTGCTGGAACTGGGCATCTCCATTGTGCTGTTCGAATGCGGCGGGCGCATTCCGCTGCGCTGGTTTCGCCACAACCCCATGGTGCTGGTGCAGAGCATTGCCGAATCGGCGCTGACGTACTTCGCCGTCTATTGGGTGTTGGTGTGGCTGGACATGCCCGCGCATGTGGCCGGCCCGCTGGCCCTGGTGGCGCTGGCGGCTTCGCCCGCGGTGCTGACCCGCGTGGTGGCCGACACTCGCGCGGCAGGCCCGGTGACCGAGCGCGCCATCGTGCTCGCCACCCTGTCCACCCTGTATGCGCTGACGCTGGGCAGCGCCCGCGCCGAGCAGATCAACCGCCAGAGCATCACGCTGCTGGACACGGTGTATCCCGTGATGGTGGTGCTCGGTGTATCGATCATCGTCGCGGCCGTGCTGTCGCTGGTACTGCGCATGGCCTTGCGCTTCATGAGTCCCACCAGCGAAAACACCTCCATGCTGCTGCTGGCCCTGATCGCCGCCGCCACCGCCGTGGCCGCGCACATGGGTGGCTCTGCGCCCCTGGCGGCCCTGCTGGGCGGCATGCTGCTCAAGCAGCTCAACCCGCGCCCGTGGGCCTGGCCGCGCCAGCTGGGCAACGCCTCGTCGCTGCTCACCATGCTGATGTTCGTTCTGGTGTCCACGGTGGCGGCGCAGGCCGACTGGAGCGGCCCCGTGGCCGGCGTGGTGCTGGCACTGATCGCCGTGCGCCTGGTGGCCAAGGCCGTGGGCGTGGGACTGGGCAATGTGGGCAGCGGCGCGAGCTGGCGCCAGGCGCTGTGGGTGGGCTGCGCCATGACGCCCATGTCGTCCATCGCGTTGCTGATCGCCTCGCAGTTCGTGGTGGCATCGCCCTCCACGGGCCACCTGATCGCCCGCGTGGCACTGCCGGCCATTTTGCTGATGGAAGTGCTGGGCGCCGTGATCGCCACCGTGGCCATCTACCGCGCCGGCGAGAGTTCCAAACCTTGGGCCCCGCTGTCGCGCGGCGGCAATGGAGACCGCAGTGAGTCTTGAAGCCTTTACCCATTCCGAACCGCTGACGCTGGGCGTCGAGCTGGAACTGCAGCTCGTCAACACCCACGACTACGACCTGGCCCCCTACGCCGAAGACATGCTGCGCCTGATGAGCAAGGTGCCGCTGCCTGGCAGCGTGGTGCCCGAGATGACGAACAGCATGATCGAAATCTCCACCGGCATCTGCCATTCGGCCAGCGAGGTGCTGGGGCAGCTCAGCCCCATCCGCGACGCGCTGGTCAAAAGCGCGGACAAGCTCAACATTGCCGTGGTGGGCGGCGGCACGCACCCGTTCCAGCAGTGGCACGAGCGGCGCATCTACGACAAGCCACGCTTTCAGGAGCTGTCGCAGCTGTATGGCTACCTTTCCAAGCAGTTCACCATCTTTGGCCAGCATGTACACATTGGCTGCCCCGATGCCGACGCCGCGCTCCTGATGCTGCACCGCATGTCGCGCTACATCCCGCATTTCATTGCGCTGTCGGCCTCCAGCCCCTACGTGCAGGGACAGGACACGGCGTTCGACTCGGCGCGGCTCAACTCGGTGTTCGCGTTTCCCCTGTCGGGCCGCGCGCCGTTTGCACTGACCTGGGACGATTTCACCACCTACTTCAACAAGATGACCCGCACCGGTGTGGTCAAGAGCATGAAGGACTTTTACTGGGACATCCGCCCCAAGCCCGAGTTCGGCACCATCGAGATCCGGGTGTTCGACACGCCACTGACCATCGAGCGTGCCGCCGCGCTGGCTGGCTTCGTGCAGTCGCTCGGCGCGTGGTTCCTGAACGCGCAACCCTTCATGCCCCAGGAGGACGACTACCTCGTCTACACCTACAACCGCTTCCAGGCCTGCCGTTTTGGCATGGACGCCGTGTATGTCGACCCTGCCACCGGCGACCACATGCCGCTGCGCGACCATATCCGCATGACCATGGACCAGATCGCAGGACACGCGGCCATGCAAGGCGCTTCCAACGCCATGCACATGCTGCGCACCGAAACCGAAGCCGGACAGAACGACGCCCGCTGGCTGCGCGAGCGCCAGCGCGAAGAACAGCTGCTGGCTGAAGTCAGCCGCCAGGCCGCATTGCGTTTTCGAGGCACCAACTGACCCGCCCGATGCCACTGTGCACAAGGTGCGGCGGCGGGTAACCGGCCAAGCCTGCGCCACCGCGCCGATGCCCGGATGCGCGACACCCCGCACAATCCATACCCATGGGTGAATTCGATCTGATCGCACGCTATTTCACGCGGCCTGTGCACCGCGCCACGCTGGGCGTGGGCGACGACTGCGCGCTGCTGGCGCCCGCCCCGGGCATGCAGCTGGCTGTCTCCAGCGACATGCTGGTGGAAGGCCGCCACTTCTTTGTCGACGTGTCCCCGGAGCGCCTGGGCCACAAGGCGCTGGCAGTGAACCTGTCGGACCTGGCGGCCTGCGGCGCACGCCCACTCGCGTTCACGTTGGCGTTGTCGCTGCCCAGGGTGGACGAGGCCTGGCTTGCAGGCTTTTCGCGCGGGCTGCTGGCCCTGGCCGACGCGCACAGCTGCGAGCTGGTAGGCGGCGACACCACGCAAGGCCCGCTCAATATCTGCATCACCGTGTTTGGGGAGGTGCCCGCAGGCCAGGCCTTGCTGCGCAGCGGCGCGCGGCCCGGCGACGACATCTATGTCAGCGGCACGCTGGGCGATGCCCGGCTGGCGCTGGAGGCATTGCAAGGGCACATCACCCTGCCCGCCGATGTGCTGGCCGCCGCCCGCCTGCGCCTGGAGCAACCCACACCCCGCGTGGCACTGGGCCAGGCGCTGCGCGGCGTGGCCAGCAGTGCCCTGGATGTGAGCGACGGGCTGCTCGGCGACCTGGGCCACATCCTGCGCGCCTCGGGAACAGGTGCCTGCATCGATACCTCAATTACTACTTATTTGATAGCTATTAGCGCTTTACCTATAAGCGCTAGAGGCAAATTTGACCCTGAACTGCTCCACCAGTGCACTCTGGCCGGGGGCGATGACTACGAACTGGCTTTCACCGCCCCGGTGGCCCGGCGCGCCGCAGTGGCCGCTGCATCACTGGCCAGCAGCACACCCGTCACGCGCATCGGCCGCATCGAGGCCGAACCCGGCCTGCGGCTGGTGGACGCACAAGGCCAGCCCGTGGTGCAGCGCTACGCATCGTTCGATCACTTCGCCGCGGGCTGAAGCGGCGGCAGGATTCGGGATGCAGGGTCCAGCAGTTCGCACAGCAGGGCGACATGGCCCTGGCGGTAATGCGCAAGTTCTTGTGGGTCCGCATCGCCCAGCACCACCTGCGACAGCAGGGCATGCACCACCGGCGACACCACCAGCCACGGCTCTTGCGTGATCACGCTGGGAACCCACCCCTCCTGCACGGCGTGGGCACGCAGAATGTCGCCCAGCAAAGTCAGATGGGGCTGCACCACGTTGCGCTTCCATAAGGCAACGAGGTGCGGCACACGCGCACTTTCAGCCACCAGCAGGCGCAGCGTGGCCACCGCGCCAGGGCGGCCCAGCGAGTCATAGAGCTTGTCCACCACCCACTGCGCCAGCGGCCGTATGCCGTTGCCCAGCACCGGCATCTGCCCAAAGTCGGGTGGCGCGAGCGAACGGGTCAGCAGTGCCTCGAACACTTCCTCCTTGCCCGCGAAATGGGCGTAGAGGCCGCCTTTGGAGAGCCCGCAGCGGCGCGCGATGTCATCCATCCGGGCTGCGGCAAAGCCCCGCTCGGAGAATTCGACCAGCGCGGCGTCCAGAATCTGCAGCACACGCACCTCGGGGGGCAGGCGCTGTCGCAGCGGCACGACGGCCGGGGCCGCGCCTGAGGGTGGCAGTTGCTGGGTCATCGTTTTGTCTCGCGTTCTGGCTATACTCCGCATTATTATCCACCGACCAGTCGGTAAGCAGATAAAATTGATACATCTCAAGTCACTCATCGTCTGGCCTGCGTAAAGTGCAACGGCACCATCGGCCCGCTTTTCATCTGGGACTCCATTCATGCCAACCCCTGCGAACACCTCCCTGTCCATGGCCGAACGGCTCGACCCCACCGTGCACGCGGCTATTGCGCGCAGCGTTGCGTCGCTGTCCCACGCCTCCGCCCTGATGGCGGGCAGCGACTGGGCCCTGCATCTGGCCGCCTCACCAGGCAAGTGCATGGACCTGGCGCACCTGGCGCTGCGGCAGGGGCAGGAATTGGCCGCCTATGCCCAGGCACGAATGGCTGCCGGCCCTGACAAAAAAGCCCGCCATGCCGTGGCGACCCCTGCCCAGGACCGGCGTTTTGCCGACCCCGCATGGCAGCAGTGGCCGTTCAACCTCGTGCACCAGTCCTTTGTGCTCACCGAGCAATGGTGGGCCGCCGCAACGCATGGCGTCTGGGGTGTGGACAAGCACCACGAAGACATGGTGGCCTTCGCGGCCCGGCAGTTTCTCGATGTGTTCTCGCCCGGCAACCAGCTGGCCACTAATCCCGTGGTGCTGAACCGCACGCTGGCGCAAGGTGGTGCCAACCTGGCGCGTGGCGCGCTCCATCTGCTGGACGACGCCCGGCGCCATGCCGCAGGCATGCCGCCCGCTGGCGCCGAGAATTTTGTGGTCGGCCGCGACGTGGGCATCACCCCCGGCAAGGTGGTGCTGAAGAACCGCGTGATGGAACTGATCCAGTACACGCCCACCGCCAAAGCCGTGCACCCCGAGCCGATCCTGATCGTGCCGGCGTGGATCATGAAGTACTACATCCTCGATTTGTCGCCCCACAACTCGCTCATCAAGTATCTGGTGGACCAGGGGCACACGGTGTTTTGCATCTCCTGGATCAACCCGGGCGCAGAGGACCGTGACCTGGGCATGGATGATTACCTGGACCAGGGTTTTCACGCCGCACTGAACGCTATCAACACCATCGTGCCCCAGGCCAAGGTGCACGCCGCCGGCTACTGCCTGGGTGGCACGCTGCTGGCGATTGCGGCCGCCGCCATGGCGCGCGACGGGGATGAGCGCCTGGCCTCCATGACGATGTTCGCGGCGCAGACCGACTTCACCGAGCCAGGCGAACTGGCCCTGTTCATCGACAACAGCCAGATCAGCCTGCTGGAAGCGGAAATGGCCGAGACCGGCTACCTCACGGGGGCCCAGATGGCCGGCGCGTTCCAGATGCTGCGCTCCTATGACCTGCTGTGGTCGCGCCTGGTCAACGAATACCTGCTGGGCGAGCGGGCCCCCATGAACGACCTGATGGCCTGGAATGCCGACACCACGCGCATGCCCGCCAAGATGCACTCGCAGTACCTGCGTCGGCTGTTCCTCGACGATGACCTCAGCGAGGGCCGCTACCCGGTGGGCGGCAAGCCCGTGACGCTGGGCGACATCACCTTGCCCACATTCATGGTGGGCACCGTCACCGACCACGTGGCGCCCTGGCGCTCGGTCTTCAAGCTGCAGCAGCTGAGCCCCGCCGAAAACACCTTCGTGCTCACCAGTGGCGGCCACAACGCAGGCATCGTCAGCCCGCCCGGCAACCCGCGCCGGCATTTCCAGATGCTGACCCGCCCGGCAGGCGGCAACTACCTGCCGCCCGACGCGTGGCTGGCCGCTGCCACGGACACACCCGACTCCTGGTGGCCCGCCTGGCTGGCATGGCTCAAGGCGCGCTCGGGCACCCCGGTCAAACCGCCCCGCGCAGGCGCTACCGCCTACCCTCCCGTGGGTGACGCCCCCGGCTCCTACGTGCTGGAAAAATAGCCATGGCCATGCCCCCTGCAACGGCCCGCCGCGCTGCTTGTGCCTTGGCGGCCGCCGCCACGCTGGTGCTCGCCGGTTGCGCATCGATGGCGCCGCCGCTTGAGACGCCCACCCTGCCAGTGCCCGCGCACTACACCATGCCGGGCGCTGACACCGGCACCCCGGCCGCCACCACCGGCTGGCGCGACTATTTCACCGACCCGCGCCTGCAGGCCCTGATTGCGCAGGCGCTGGAGAACAACCGCGATCTGCGCACCACCGCGCTGCGCGTGCAGGAGGCGCGGGCCGCCTATGGCATCCAGCGCGCCGACATGCTGCCCACCCTGGGGGCCCAGGCCGGCATGGACCGCTCGCGTGTGCCAGCCGACCTGAACCTGACGCGCCAGCCCTTGCTGGGCAGCCAGTACCAGGCTGGCGTGGGCCTGGCCAGCTGGGAAATCGATTTCTGGGGGCGCGTGCGCAGCCTGAACGACGCGGCCCTGCAAAACTACCTGGCCAGCGATGCGGCCCGGCGCGCCGTCACGCTGGGTCTGATCGCACAGGTCGCCCAAAGTGAACTGGCGCTGCGTGAGCTGGAGGAGCGCCTGCTGCTGGCGCACCAGGCCATCGCCAGCCGCAAGGAAAGCCTGCGCATATTTCAGCGGCGCGTGGACGTCGGGTCCGCATCGCGGTTGAACCTTACCCAGGTGCAAACGCTGCTCTCGCAGGCCGAGGCACTGGGCGCCCAGCTGGAGCAGGCCCGCGCTCAGCAGGCCAACGCCCTGGCGCTGCTGGTGGGTGCGCCGGTGGGGCCAACACCTGCCACCGTGCGCCTGGACACCCTGCAGATGCCGCCACTGCGCGTGGGCCTGCCGTCCGACCTGCTGGCCCAGCGCCCGGACATCATGGCGGCCGAGCACCAGCTCAGGGCGGCCAGCGCGCAGATCGGCGCAGCGCGAGCGGCGTTTTTCCCGCGCGTGGCCCTCACGGGCTCGCTGGGCACCGCCAGCGCCGAACTGGGTGGCCTGTTTGACAGCGACAGCCAGGCCTGGACGTTCTCGCCCAGCATTTCGCTGCCCCTGTTCAACGCCGGGCGCCTGCGCAACAACCTCAACCTGACCGAGGTGCGCCGCGACATTGCCGTGGCCAACTACGAGAAAACCGTGCAGGGCGCGTTCCGCGATGTGTCCGACGCGCTGGTGGCGCGCCAGTCTCTGGCTGGCCAGCTGGCGATTGCCCAGAGTGCGCAGGCCGCCCAAAGCGAGCGCGCGCGCCTGTCCCAGTTGCGCTACGACCATGGCGCCGCCGCCTTCCTGGAAGTGCTGGATGCCCAGCGCGACCTGCTGGTGGCCGAGCAGCAGGTGGTGCAGATGCGCCGTGCCCTGTTGTCCAGCCAGGTCAGCCTGTATGCCGCGCTCGGTGGTGGCGCGCTGGCCGCGCCCGCCACCGACATCACGCCAACACGTCCCGCTCCCTGAGCCAGCACCCTTCAAGCACCATGAACTCCACCCTCAAGAACCGGCTGATTTTCCTGGCCATTGCGGTCGCCGTGGTGGCCGCAGGCGCCTACGCCTGGACCACGCTGCGCCCACAGGGCCCCGGCGACGGCCTTGTCAGCGGCAATGGCCGCATCGAAGCCACCGAAATCGACGTGGCGGCCAAGCTGGGCGGCCGCGTGCAGAGCATTGTGGTCAAGGAGGGTGAATTCGTCACCGCCGGCCAGACCCTGGCCCACATGCAGATCGACACGCTCGAAGCCTCACGCGACGAAGCCCGGGCACGCCAGCAGCAGGCCGTGGCCGCCGTGGCCAGCGCCCAGGCCCAGGTGGCCGTGCGCGAAAGCGACCGCCAGGCCGTTCTGGCCCTGGTGGCGCAGCGCCAGAGCGAGCTCGATGCGGCGCAACGGCGCCTGGCACGCTCGCAGACGCTGGTGCGCGAAGGCGCGTCGTCGGACCAGGAGGTGGATGACGATCGCGCCCGTGAACGCAGCCTGCAGGCGGCCGTGGTGGCGGCCAAGGCCCAGGCCGACGCCGCCCAGGCCGCCATCACCGCCGCACACACCCAGGTGGCCAGCGCGCGCGCCGCCGTGACGGCTGCAGAAGCCTCGGTGGCGCGCATCAAGGCCGACATCGACGACAGCGCGCTGGTTGCCCCGCGCAGCGGCCGCGTGCAATACCGCATTGCCCAGCCCGGTGAGGTGATCGGCGGTGGCGGCAAGGTGCTCAATCTGGTGGACCTGTCCGATGTCTATATGACCTTCTTTCTGCCCGAAACCGTGGCAGGCCAGCTGGCATTGGGCAGCGAGGTGCGCATCGTGCTCGATGCGGCGCCGCAACTGGTGATTCCGGCCCAGGTGTCGTTCGTGGCCAGCACCGCGCAATTCACCCCCAAGACCGTGGAAACCGCCAGCGAGCGGCAAAAGCTGATGTTCCGCGTCAAGGCGCAGATTGCACCCGAATTGCTGCAAAAGCATGTGCAGCTGGTCAAGACCGGTTTGCCCGGCATGGCATGGCTCAAGCTCGACGCGTCCACCCCCTGGCCGGCGCATCTGGCCGTGAAGCTGCCGGAGTAGGGCGTGGCAGCAGCTTCCCCCTGCGTGGCCCAGCTGGCCGATGTGGGCCTGCGCTATGGCAAGACCGTGGCGCTGGCGGGCATCCAGCTGGACCTGCCGGCCCAGCGCATGGTCGGGCTTATCGGGCCGGACGGCGTGGGCAAATCCAGCCTGCTGGCACTGTTGGCGGGCTCCCGGGCTCTGCAGCAGGGCAGCCTGCAGGTGCTGGGCGGCGACATGCGCAGCAAGCAGCACCGCAATGCGGTCTGCCCGCGCATTGCCTACATGCCGCAAGGCCTGGGGAAAAACCTGTACCCCACGCTGTCGGTGGAAGAAAACCTGCAGTTCTTCGCCCGCCTGTTTGGTCACAACGCAGCCGAGCGGCGCCGGCGCATCGATCACCTCACGCACAGCACCGGTCTGCAGCCCTTTCTGGCGCGCCCGGCAGGCAAGCTTTCGGGTGGCATGAAGCAAAAGCTGGGGCTTTGCTGCGCACTGATCCACGACCCCGACCTGCTGATACTGGACGAACCCACCACCGGCGTGGATCCGCTGGCGCGTGCCCAGTTCTGGGATTTGATTGCCAGCATCCGCCTGGAGCGCCCGCAGATGAGCGTGGTGGTGGCCACCGCCTACATGGACGAAGCCCAGCGCTTTGACTGGCTGGTGGCCATGGACGATGGCCAGGTGCTGGCCACCGGCACACCCCACGAATTGCTGGAACGCACCGGCACCCGCAACCTCGAGGCCGCCTTCATCGGGCTGCTGCCCGAAGCCAAAAAACGCGGCCACCAGCCCGTGGAGATCACACCGCTGGCGCTGGGCGACAACGCCGAGGTCGCCATCGAGGCGCAAGGTCTGACCATGCGCTTTGGCGACTTCGTGGCCGTGGACCATGTGGATTTCCGCATCCGCCGCGGCGAGATTTTTGGTTTTCTCGGCTCGAACGGCTGCGGCAAGTCCACCACCATGAAAATGCTCACCGGCCTCTTGCCGGCCAGCGAGGGCGATGCCTGGCTGTTTGGCCAGAAAGTGAACCCCAAAGACATCGAAACCCGCCGCCGCGTGGGCTACATGTCGCAGGCGTTCTCGCTGTATAGCGAGCAGACCGTGCGGCAGAACCTGGTGCTGCACGCGCGCCTGTTCCATGTGCCCGAGGCCCAGGTGCAGGGGCGCGTGCAGGCCATGGTCGAGCGCTTTGGCCTGCACGACGAGATCGACAGCCTGCCCGACGCCCTGCCTCTGGGGCTGCGCCAGCGTCTGTCGCTGGCGGTGGCCATGGTGCACCAGCCCGAGCTGCTGATCCTGGACGAGCCCACCTCGGGTGTTGACCCGGTGGCGCGCGACAACTTCTGGCGCCTGCTGATCGAGCTGTCGCGGCGCGACCGGGTCACGATCTTCATCTCCACGCACTTCATGAACGAGGCCGAGCGCTGCGACCGTATCTCGCTCATGCACGCCGGCAAGGTGCTGGTCAGTGCCAAGCCGGCAGACATTGCCATGCAGCGCGGCGCGGGCTCGCTGGAGCAAGCCTTCATTGCCTACCTGGAAGACGCCTCGGGCACCCGGCGGGCCGTGCCCGCTGAAAGCACGCCAGCGCCCGCTACCACGGCCACCTCCACCGAAGCTGCACCCGCACGGCACACCGAGCCCCCTGCCGCGCCGCCGAGCCGGAGTTTCTTCAGCCTGGGGCGCGCCCTGAGCTACATGTGGCGCGAAACGCTGGAGCTGCAGCGCGACCCGGTGCGCGCCACGCTGGCGCTGCTGGGCACCGCCCTGCTGATGTTCATCATTGGCTACGGCATCAGCATGGACGTCGAAGACCTTAGCTATGCGGTGCTGGACCAGGACCAGACCACGCTGAGCCAGAACTACACGCTCAACCTCGCGGGTTCGCGCTACTTCATCGAAAAGCCGCCCCTTCGCAGCCACGCAGAGCTGGACCAGCGCATGCGCAGCGGCGAGCTGGCCCTGGCCATCGAGATTCCACCGGGCTTCGCGCGCGACCTGCAACATGGCCGATCCGTGCAGGTGGCGGCCTGGGTCGATGGCGCCATGCCCATGCGCGCGGAAACCGTGCGCGGCTACGTCGGCGCCATGCACCAGATGTGGCTGGCCGACCAGGCAAAACACCGGCTGGGCGTGCAGCTGGCGGCGGCCAGCTCGGTCGAGACCCGCTTTCGCTACAACCCCGATGTGAAAAGCCTGCCCGCCATGGTGCCAGCCGTTATTCCGCTGCTGCTGATGCTGATACCAGCCATGCTCACGGCGCTGTCGGTGGTGCGCGAAAAGGAGCTGGGCTCGATCATCAACCTGTATGTCACGCCCGTCACGCGGGCCGAGTTTCTGCTGGGCAAGCAGTTCCCCTACATCGTGCTGGCCATGTTCAACTTCCTGCTCATGACCGCGATGGCCGTCACGGTGTTTGATGTGCCACTCAAGGGCAGCTTTGCCACGCTGGCGCTCGCGGCACTGGTGTTCGTGGTGTCGTCCACGGGCATTGGCCTGCTGGCCTCGACCTTTACGCGCAGCCAGATTTCGGCGATGTTCGTCACCATGATCGGCACGCTGATCCCGTCCGTCCAGTATGCGGGGCTGATCAACCCGGTGTCTTCGCTCGAAGGCGTGGGCGCCTTTGTTGGCCGCATTTTCCCGGCGACGCATTTCCTGACCATCAGCCGGGGCGTTTTCAGCAAGGCACTGGACCTGGGCAGCCTGCTGCCTTCGTTCTGGCCCTTGCTGATCGCAGCGCCGGTGATCGTCGGCACAGCCATACTGCTGCTGCGCAAGCAGGAGTCCTGAACATGCACGCCGCTTCCCTTGCCAACGTCTGGCGCCTGGGCATCAAGGAACTGTGGAGCCTGGTGCGCGACCCCATGATGCTGGTGCTGATCGTCTACACCTTCACCGTGTCGATCTACGTGGCCGCCACGGCCATGCCCGAGAGCCTGCACAAGGCCGCCATCGCCATCGTGGACGAGGACGACTCGCCCCTTTCGGCGCGCATCGTGGGCAGCTTCTATCCGCCGCAATTCATCACCCCGCGCCTGATCACGCTGGCCGAGATGGATGCCGGCATGGACAAAGGCAACTACACCTTCGTACTCAACATTCCGCCCAACTTCCAGCGCGAGGTGCTGGCCGGTCTGGCCCCTGCGGTGCAGCTCAATGTGGATGCCACGCGCATGAGCCAGGCCTTCACCGGCAGCGGCTATATCCAGCAGATCGTGGCGGGCGAGGTGGGCGAGTTCGTGCAGCGCCACCGCGGCAATGCGCAGCTGCCGGTCGATCTGAACGTGCGCATGCGCTTCAATCCCAATCTGGAGCAGGCCTGGTTCGGCTCGCTGATGGAGATCATCAACAACGTCACCATGCTGTCCATCATCCTGACCGGCGCGGCGCTGATCCGCGAGCGCGAGCACGGCACCATCGAGCATTTGCTGGTCATGCCCGTGACGCCCGGCGAGATCATGCTGGCCAAGGTCTGGTCCATGGGGCTGGTGGTGCTGATCGCAGCGCTGGTGGCGCTGGTGGTGGTGGTGCAGGGCGCCCTGCAGGTGCCGGTGCAGGGCTCGGTGCTGCTGTTCATGGGGCTGGCGGCGCTGCACCTGTTTGCCACCACCTCCATGGGCATCTTCCTGGCCACCGTGGCCCGGTCCATGCCGCAGTTCGGCATGCTGCTGGTGCTGACCCTGCTGCCGCTGCAAATGCTGTCGGGCGGCGTCACGCCGCGCGAGAGCATGCCGGAATTCGTGCAGCAAGTGATGCTGGCCGCGCCGACCACGCACTTCGTCACCGCCGCACAGGCCATCCTGTACCGCGGTGCCGGCCTCGACAAGGTGTGGCCGCAATTGCTGGCCATATTGGTAATTGGCGGCGTGCTGTTCACTGCCGCCCTGGCCCGTTTTCGCAAAACCATCAGCCAGATGGCCTGACCTTTTTTTTCCGTTCCCCGGCGGGCTGTGCCAGACTGGTTTCATCCGCTTTCACCTGTTTTTGCCCCTATTTGCCCATCTTTGCAAGAGGCCCCTCATGTACGAAAAAATCCTGGTTCCGTTTGACGGCAGCCCCACCTCCGAACAAGCCCTGAAAGAAGCCGCCGGCCTGGCGCTGAAAATGGGTGCGCAGGTGCGGCTGCTGCACATCATCGATCCCCTGACACACGCGGTCGGTTTTGTGCGCCCAGAGGTCTACCAAAGCGACTTTCTCCCCGCCGCCATGAAGGGGGCCGAGACCATGCTGCGCAAGACCTGCGATCAGCTCACCGCGCAGGGCATCCAGGCCGAAATCCGGCTGCTGGAAAACCTGGACGCCCAGGTGGCACCGCTGGTGATCGACGAAGCCCGGCAATGGGGCGCCCGCCTGATCGTGCTGGGCACCCAGGGGCGGCGAGGCCTGGCGCGCATGTTCCTGGGCAGCGATGCCGAGCAAATTGCGCGCACCTCCCCCGTGCCGGTGCTGCTGGTGCGCCTGCCTGCAGCCGCGCCCGCCAACACGCAGCCCGGCGCGTCGGCCTGAGCGTGCAGCCGGCGCGGAGGTTGTGCCGTTGCGCCCGCCGCCGGGGCAAACGCGGCTGCTAGCATTCCCCCTTCTGATGCACCCCCCGAGGT